>URTC01000033.1 GCA_900550765.1 uncultured Clostridia bacterium
CACTGCTTTCCGGCTCTTTATCATAGTATTTATAGGCGGCAGCCAGTACACGCAGTGCTTTATCGGCAAACTGTTTGTTTTTCTCAAGTATTTGTTTTTTCAGGTCTTCTGTCAGAGGTGTTTCGGCGCCGTTCAGCAGTATTTTTGTGCAGCATTTTAAAAGTTCGTCAGGTGCACCTTTGGTGTATTGTATGATTTGATCTTTCTGCTGGTGAACAGTACTCATCATTTTGCGCATGGAGTCGAACGGGGCTTCATTAATACGCGGACAAGCTTTTTCCAGTTCTGTTTTATTTAGTCCCAGAGAATACGCATAATTTACTAACGCACATTCCGTGGGTTCGCCGGTCGCGGAAAAATTTTCGTCCAGCGTAGCATCATTGCAAAGTGCCATGGCAGTGGCAAGCAACGTTTCATTTTCACCGGTGTGATCGACTACGGTCATCTTATTTTGGGTAAGCGTACCGGTTTTATCGGAGCATATTACCTGAGCACAGCCTAAGGTCTCCACGGCAGTGAGCTTGCGGATCACAGCATTCCGTTTAGACATATTGGTCACACCGATAGAGAGCACGATGGTTACAACTGCGGCGAGGCCTTCGGGAATCGCTGCAACGGCAAGGCTTACGGCTATCATAAAGGTATCGATCAAATTTTCTGTACCGCTGCGCAAAAGATTGAGTAAAAAGACAAATACACAGATTCCCAGAACGAGGTAGCTTAAAATTTTGCTTAGCTGTGAGAGTTTTTTCTGCAGCGGTGTCTGTCCGTCTTCAGCCTTGGCAAGTGCCTCAGCGCTCCGGCCCATTTCAGAATCCATACCGATATCACATACCGCGGCAACACATCGGCCGTATACAACAGTGCTGCCCATGTATACCATATTTTTTCTGTCTCCCAGGGGAACCTCTCCGCTTAGAGCTTTGGTGTGTTTATCTACCGGTACACTTTCGCCTGTTAAAGCAGACTCCTCTACTTTTAAGCTGGCTGCTGTAAGAATACGCGCATCTGCGGGAACAGCATCTCCGGCTTCTAAAATGATGATATCGCCCTTGACCACTTCTTCGCTTTTAATACTCATCTGCTTGCCGTCGCGGACGACCTTGGAAGTAGCGGTGGTCATTTCCTGCAGAGCAGCGATGGCTTTTTCGGCCTTGCTTTCCTGAAAAACGCCTAATACAGCGTTGATCAGTACTACGGCAAGAATGATAATAACATCGGTAGGCGATTCATGGTTGTAGACTGCGGTAATACCTGAAACGATAGCTGCCGCGATCAGTATAAGGATCATCGGATCTATCAGCTGGGCAAAAAAACGCTGCAGAAGCGTAACCTTTTTTCCCTCTTTTAGTTTGTTCGGTCCGTACTTTTCCTGCCGCAGACGAACTTCCTCCGCAGAGAGCCCGCCGTCCTGACTGGTTGCAAGCTCCTGCAACACCTGATCCTCTTCGAGCAAGTATTCTTTCATTTTTTTCTCTCTCCCAACATTTTATAAAATAAAAAAAGACTTATCCTGTTTGAAAGCGGATAAGTCTTATCATTTCAATAAAGCCAGCGGAATTTTCCGCGATATGTTGACTTTATCACGCATATGTATCGATGCGTTGATTACTCCCTTATTACTGCGTATTATATCATTGAACGATTCAATTGTCAATATATTGCCAGAAAAAATTTTTTATGTTATACTTTTTCTTTAGTATATGACATTTCTGTTTTATTTATGAAAAAGAAGGGGAATAGATGACTTGTAAAGCCGCTGTGTTTGATTTGGATGGTACCCTTTTGGATACGCTGGAGGATTTATATTCCAGTGTAAACCGGGCACTTGCGCATTTTGCGCTGCCGGAGAGAACCAAAGAGGAGGTACAGGCTTTTGTGGGAAATGGGGTAGAAATGCTGATGGTACGCGCCGTACCATCGGGAAGAGAGAACCCCTTATTTGTGCCGTGCCTACAGTATTTTAAAGAAGATTATGCGATGCATAGCTTGGACCATACGGCGCCCTATCCCGGCATTATATCGCTTTTAAACAAGTTAAACGCACGGGGAATTCAGTGTGCTGTCGTCTCTAATAAATTTGATGCGGCAGTAAAAGAATTGGTGGAGCATTTTTTTTACGGTCTGGTCGTTTGTGCCAGAGGAGAACGTTTGGGAATTCGCCCCAAGCCTGCGCCGGATACCGTCCTTGCTGTATTAAAGGAGTTACGGATTCCTCCTCAAAAAGCTGTATATATTGGGGATTCGGATGTAGATGTTCTTACGGCACGGAATTGCGGTATGCCGTGTATTTCCGTATTATGGGGATTCCGAAAAAAGGAGTTTCTGCAAAAGAGCGGCGCGGCTGTTTTTGCAGAAACCCCCGAAGCGCTGTTGGCAGATATTTTATCCTTTTAGATTTTATTGTTTTATGGTTCAAATGGTTTTTAAAGATTGATGCAGCAGGAATATTTTTTTGCTTGACATCACCCCCCAGGGGTGTAGTATAATAGAGAAAAATAGATCCGGCTTTGATCAGATAAAAAGCATAACCAAAGCCTGTATGTAAATAATCAAAACAGGAGGTTTTTTAATGAAACAGCGTTTTAGTGTTACGGGAATGACCTGCAGTGCCTGCAGTGCCCATGTACAAGACAGCGTATGCAAACTCAGCGGTGTGGAAAAAGCGGATGTTAATCTGCTGACTAATTCCATGACGGTGGAGTATGACGCACAAAAGGTTACCCAAAGTGATATTATACAGGCAGTGGAAAAAGCCGGTTACGGGGCTTATACTGAGGAAAAAAAGCGCGGGGCGGCCAAATCGGAAAATCCAGGCGGCGGGGAAGCCGCTGGTATAAAAAAGCAGCTGATACTTTCTTTCGTTTTTCTGGCATTGCTGATGTATATCAGTATGGGACATATGCTATCCCTTCCTCTGCCGGAAGTGCTGCACAGCAATATGATGTTGTTTTCTCTTGTGCAGTTTTTGCTGTTGCTTCCGGTGCTGTATTGTAACCGGAGTTATTACAGTAAGGGAATAAAAGCGCTGCTTGGTGGTGCACCGAATATGGATACGCTGATTGCTTTGGGTTCGGGAGCATCTTTGCTCTACAGCATATATGCCATGCTGGCGATTGCCTTTTTTGCCGGAGAGGGGAACTTTGAGGCCGCGCGCACTTACGGTATGAATCTGTATTTTGAATCCGCGGGGATGATTTTAACGCTGATCAGTCTGGGCAAATTTTTAGAGGCACGGGCTAAAAATAGAACGTCTGACGCCTTAAAGAAATTGGTACAGTTAAGGCCGGAAACGGTAAACGTTCTGCGGGATGGAAAAGAAGAGAGTATTCCGGTCAGTGAGGTACAAAAGGGAGATATCCTGATTGTGCGCAGCGGTGAGCGTTTAGCTGTTGACGGTGTTGTTGCCGAAGGCCGCGGTGTATTGGATGAGTCGGCTATTACCGGTGAAAGCATACCGGTAGAAAAAGCGGCGGGGGATCAAGTAATAAGCGCTTCAATCAATACCTCCGGCGTAATGAAGATCATGGCACAAAAGGTAGGGGAGGAGACCACGCTTTCTCAGATCATTCGGCTGGTAGAGGAGGCGGCGGGTTCAAAGGCGCCTATTGCCCGGCTGGCGGATAAGATCAGCGGGATTTTTGTGCCGATTGTAATTTCTATTGCGCTTATTACTTTGGTTGTGTGGCTGGCAGTAGGACAAACTTTTGCCTTTGCACTTTCTATGGCGATCGCAGTACTGGTGATCTCCTGTCCCTGCGCGTTGGGCTTGGCAACACCCACAGCTATTATGGTAGGAACCGGTGTAGGCGCACAGAATCATATTCTGATTAAATCTGCTGAGGCATTGGAAACCGCGCATCTGGTGCATACCGTGGTAATGGATAAGACCGGTACAATTACCGAAGGAAAACCTTCTGTAACGGATGTGATCTGTGCTGCTGGACAGGAGGAAGACTTTCTTTTGGAAGCCGCAGCAGTGGAAAATCTTTCGGAGCATCCGCTTTCCCGTGCGGTAACTGCCTTTGCAGAAACGAAGGGGGGTTCTCTTCTGGCTGCGACGGATTTTCAAGCGGTTGCCGGCGGAGGTGTTACTGGATGCGTAAATGAACATATTATCATTTGTGGAAATCAAAAGATTATGCAGCAATTCTCGGTGGATGTATCGGCGTTTGAGGAAAAGGCACAGGCGCTTTCACGGGAGGGAAAGACGGTCATCTTTGTTGCCCGTGATACCGTTTTACGTGGATTGATCGCCGTAGCGGATACGATAAAAAATGAAAGTATCCGCGCGATAAAAATGTTTAAAGATATGGGAATCGATGTAATCATGCTTACCGGTGATAACGAACAGACTGCCCGGGCCATTCAGAAACAAGTGGGTATTGATACCGTTATTGCACAGGTGTTGCCGGAGGAAAAGGAAAAGCATATCCGCGCTCTGCAGGAAAAGGGGCAGAAAGTAGCGATGATTGGCGATGGCATCAATGATGCGCCGGCGTTGGCTCGGGCCGATGTGGGGATTGCTATCGGTGCGGGAACGGATATTGCAATGGATTCGGCGGACATTGTTCTGGTGCGGGGGGAACTGACCGATGCTGCTGCGGCAGTGCGCTTGAGCAAAGCGGTAATCCGGAATATTAAAGAAAATCTGTTCTGGGCATTTTTTTATAATGCAATTTGTATTCCTTTGGCGGCAGGTGTATTTTATCCGCTGCTGCATTGGACGTTGAATCCGATGATTGGTGCGGCGGCCATGAGTTTGAGTTCAGTATTTGTGGTTTCTAACGCACTTCGTCTTAAGCTGTTTAAGCCCGGCGAAAGCGTTGAAAAAAATAGAAAGCAAAAAAAGGAGAGTATGAAAATGAAAAAAACGATTTTGATTGACGGTATGATGTGTGCACATTGTCAAGGGCATGTATCAAAGGCGCTGAATGCTCTTGACGGTGTTTCTGCCGAGGTCTCATTAGAGGATAAGGCAGCTTATGTGACCCTTACCAAAGAGGTAAGCGACGAGGTATTAAGGCAGGCTGTTGCTGACGCCGGATATACTGTGACCGGTATCCGCTGATGCAGGCGAATCAGGAAAAGGTTTCCCGGTTAATTAAAACAGCCCGCGGGCAGCTGGACGGCATTTTAAAGATGATTGAGGAAAATCGCTATTGTATTGATATTGCCAACCAGTTAATGGCGTCGGAAGCAATTTTAAAGCGGGCGAATAAAGAAATTCTTGCCGCGCATATGGCGCATTGTGTAAAAGCGGCGGTAACGGATGGGGATGCCGATGAAAAAATCAATGAGATCATTGCAGTAATTGATAGAGCGATTGACATGTGATTCCTCAGAAAAATAAAAAATCTTCTCGGGCAAGAGAAGATTTTTTTCGTTTGGTAAAAGGATTTATCCATTTTTTCAGAGTATAAGCCTAATTTAATTTGCGTGTTTTATAGATAAAATCTGCATCTATTAATCGAGCTTTTTATTAGGAAGAAAAGGCTTCTAAATTTTGATATCCGCATAGATAGGGCAGTGGTCGGAGGCGTCCAGCGCTTCCTGGTCCTGTATGGTGATAAAGCGTTTGCATACGGCATTTTGCAAGAAAATATGGTCAATGGAATCCTCCGCCGTGCGTGTAGGATGAAAGAGAGAACCGCTGTGATAGATCTGCTTTTTTTCATCAAATTCAGGATAGACGTGGTGTGAGCAGATTTTTTGCGCAGCAGTGTCGGAGGCCAGCGTAAAGCCGTAGGATAACAGCATTTGCAGGGGCTGCGTATATTCTTCACAGTTAAAATCTCCGGTAAGAATGATGGGCGCTTGCCGGTACGGCAATTTTTGAATAAAAGCGAATAGCTGGGAAGAGTTTTGTTCGCGTGCCTGCTCTCCCTGCCTGGTATGCTCCCAGAAGTAATGCAGGTTGATGTGGATAAAACGGATATTTTCCCAAGAAAAAAGACCCCAGGTAACACTTTTGGAGTTCCAGTCGTTGGGGCCGTCAAATAAAAACCAGCCGCCGTCCTCTGCGCGCAGGCGGCGGTGGTATAGGATCGGGGTAAAGTTATTTGCCTCCTTCGGGGAAGGATCCCATTCAAAATATTCAGGCCCGCACAGTGAAATAATATTGTTTTCTTCCTGGCGGGATTTCGGCGAACATTCCTGCAGGCCGATGGTCCAGGGCGCATATTTTTTAAAAACACCGGCCAAAAGGTCGTCTCGGTTGGCAATCGGACGGTTGCCGGGGCAGTTGCCCCAAATGTTGCTGCTCATGATGCGGATGGTCATCGTTTTACCTCGAATTTTATATAAATGGGGGTTGCGCAGGAGGAAAATATTATTTTGTATCGCACAGGCTTTCTTTCAGCGCGGGCCACAGGGCCATTTCGGTCAGCTTTTGGGAATTGAATACGCCGTTTGCGTCAATATCAATTCGCTCGGTCATCGCTAAGGCTTCCTCTATCAGCTTGTCACATGCAAGGAGCGCCGCGGCTTTGCGTACGTCTTCCAGCTTCGGCCGGGTGGCCGGGTGGCGGGGCGTAAACACGGTACAGCAGTCCTCAAAGGGCAAGATAGAGGTTTCATAGGTACCGATATTTTGGGCGATATCCATAATTTCCAGTTTGTCCATACCGATCACCGGCCGGAAAACCGGCAGTTCCACGGCACTGTCGGTTACGTGCAGGCTTTCCATCGTCTGGCTGGCTACCTGGCCGATGCTCTCGCCGGTAACCAAGGCGCCGCAGCCGCGAGCCACTGCAATGATTTCGGCAATTTTCATCATAAAACGCCGCGTTAATAGGGTTAAAAACTGGTCGGGGCAACGGTCGTAGATTTCCTCCTGTATATGGGTAAAAGGAACGATGAATACCGAAAGGCGCGAGGTATAGCGGCACAGCTCGGCGGCAAGTTCAAAAACCTTTTCTTTAGCGCGCTCGGAGGTGTGCGGAAAGCTGTAAAAGTGAACGGCATCCAGCTGTACGCCGCGCTTGGCGATCATATAGCCGGCTACGGGGCTGTCGATGCCGCCGGAGAGCAGCAGCGCCGCCCGGCCGTTCGTGCCGATAGGCAGCCCGCCCACCGCCGGAATATCTTCAAAATATACGTAGGCTTTTTCACGGATTTCTACTTCCAGCAGATAATCCGGCGTATGCAGGTTTACTTTCATACCCGGCAGTTTTTCCAAAATACCGCCGCCTACTGCCGCGCCGATTTCGGGCGATTCCATCGGGAAAGTCTTATCGGAACGGCGTGCCTTTACTTTAAAGGTGCCAAAGGAAATTCCCGCGCTTTTGAGCATATCCACAGCGTTGGAAATGATGGTATCCAGGTTTTTTTCAATTTCCCTGGCCGGGGAAAGGGCGTGAATGCCAAAGATGCGGCTTAAAATCTCCAGCGCCTCCTCCAGGCGCTGCGGGGGAATATTGTAGACGAAAATACGGCTCTGGCTGATGGTTACTTTCAGGCCGGCAAAGCCTTTTAATGCCAGTTTTATGTTGTGGATCAGCGTCCGCTCAAAAAAAGGCCGGTTTTGCCCCTTTAAGTGAAGTTCACCGACTTTTACGATAATCATATTGCAGTATTCCATAAAAAACTCCTCATTTGCGTTTATATTTGCGCAGATATTCTACTTTTTCTTTTATAAGCGACGCGGCCTGTTCGGCTTCTTCTGCTGTGTTAAAAGCGCCAAAACTCAGGCGTACGGCGGATTCCGCGGTATTTTGGGGAATTTGCATGGCAGCCAGCACATGGCTGATTTTGCTTGAGCGGCTGGTACAGGCCGAACCCTTGCCCAAAAGGAGCGAATCCTCCAATGCATTTTGCAGGGTGGAGGCTTTTATGCCGCAAAAGGCAATGCTTAAAATATTCGGCGCGCCGTCATCGATACTGCCAAGGACTTGGGTATCGGGCAGGGCTGTCAGCAGCCGGAGATATTCCTGTTTGATTTTTTTTAAATGCGCCGAAAAAGCTTCAGCGCTTTTTAATTCTTCTAATGCTTTGGCAAAACCGAGAATTCCGGGTGTATTTACCGTGCCGGAGCGCAGCCCTTGCTGCTGTCCGCCGCCAAAGAGATAGGGGCAGAAGGGGGTTCCCTTTTTTATGTACAGCACGCCCATACCTTTGGGCCCGTGCAGCTTGTGCGCACTGATGGAATACAGGTCAACACCCATTTCTTTTACATTTGCGCATATGTGCATAAAAGCTTGAACGCCGTCCGAATGGAAAAGAGTATGCGGGTTTTTTTGTTTGACGGCAGATGTCAGGGCGGCAATATCGTTGATGGTGCCGGTTTCATTGTTTACGTGCATGATGCTGACAAGACCGGTATTTTCGTTTACCATACCGGCCAAAATTTCCGGCAGAACTTTGCCGGTATTATCAACGGGGCAAAGGCGGAATCGGCAGCCGCGTGCTTCCAGCGCTCGCTGACAGTTGAGTACGGCGTGATGCTCGGCGGCGGAAACAATTACTTCGCTTCCGGCCGGGGCGCAAAGAAGCGCCGTATTGTCGCTTTCGGTTCCGCCGGAGGTAAAAATCAGTTCCTCGGCCCGGCAGTTTAGAAAGGAGGCAACCGTCTTTGCGGCGGCGTTCACTGCTTTTTCAGCCTCCAGCGCCTTTTTGTAGGGGGAGGAGGCATTAAAGTAATTTTGCGTTAAAGCGCTTTGGACAACGGAAGCAACGGAATCAAACGCGCGCGTTGTAGCGCTGTTATCCAGGTAGATCATTGGTTCAATTCCTTTTGCAGAGATTGCAGCAGCTTCATATTGGGTTCAAAGATGATCGCCAGCTGTTCGCCGTTTTTTTCGGCTATTAAAATATATTTTCTGATTTCAGGGTTTCTTGTACAGTCAATTTTTTTCGCCTGCAGCTGCATAAAGCGCTCTCTGTTGTAAGGCTCTATACGTTTAACGGTGCTCAAGGGCAGTACAGCGAGTTCTTTGCGCGATCTCAGATTTTTGATTTTGGCAAAAGTCAGCGTGTTATCTTCTACAATATAATCAAATTCTATCAACGCATTTTCTTTTGCAAAAAAGAAAAAAACCGCTAAAATAAAACAAAGGACAGAAGGAACAATGCCGGCCGCACTTCCATATCCTTCTGCTACGGCGTAAAACGCATAAAACAGGCATAATAAGGCACATACGCCAAAAGCCACGGCAAGGGTCAGATAGGTAGAATATTTCAGCTTATCCTTAGCATAAAGCTTTTCATCCATGCGGCGTACGGTCTGTTCCATAGAATCCATAAGAATCACCTCTTTTAAATTTTATCATAAAATATGGTATTTTACAAGTAAATAATAGATAGCGAAGGAAGATGCAAAGATTATTTGTTAAAAAGAAAAGTTTTATTTGACAGTCTTGGCATCCTATGATAATATTATTTCGCCGCACAGTGTCCGGTTTGTAAAAATCCGTTTGGATACCGGCTTTTGGCGAGATTTGTAGAGGAGGTGCTACAGAATGTTTGCAGTGATTCAAACAGGCGGTAAGCAGTACCGCGTGCAGGAAGGCGATGTAATTTATGTTGAAAAGCTCAACGCTGAGATCGAAGCATCGGTAAAATTTGATGTTTTGATGTGCGGTGAGGGAGACAGCGTAAAAATCGGAACCCCGGTTGTAGAAGGCGCAAGCGTAGAAGGTAAGGTTCTGGCGCAGGATAAGAGCAAAAAGATAGTGGTATTTAAGTATAAGAGCAAAAAGAACTACCGCAAGACCACGGGTCACCGTCAGCCCTATACCAAAGTTGAAATCCAGAAGATTTCTCAGTAAGAATGACAAAAATAAAAATATTCAGGAACAGCAGCGGCACTATTACAGGCTTTTCGGCCGTGGGGCATGCGTCTGAGGATGGGCAGCAGGGCAGTGATATTTACTGTGCAGCAGTGTCAGCTATTACACAGACGGCTTGTATCGGCCTTGAAGAGGTTGCAAAAGTTAAGCTGAAGCTGAATATGCACAGCGGGTATCTTTCGGTACACCTTGCTCCGGAGGAGGCCGCACGGGAAACATGCCGCACAATTTTGAACACTATGCTTCTGGGGCTTGCGTCGTTTGACGGGGCAAATCCCGGGCATATACAAATTATGGAGGAGGTGCAGTGATAATGCTCCGCATGGACATACAGTTATTCGCTCATAAAAAGGGTGTTGGTTCCACAAAGAACGGACGGGACAGCGAATCTAAGCGTCTTGGCGTAAAGCGTGCCGATGGGCAGACCGTAACGGCCGGCAATATTCTGGTGCGCCAGAGGGGAACAAAAATTCATCCCGGTCAAAATGTTGGCAGAGGCAGCGATGATACGCTTTTTGCTTTGGTTGACGGCGTTGTTCGTTTTGAACATAAGGGGAAGGATAAGAAGCAGGTAAGCGTACATCCTGTAGCCTGATTTAAAACCATGCAGTC
>URTC01000034.1 GCA_900550765.1 uncultured Clostridia bacterium
GCCCAGCGGCGCCATTCTTTCAAAAAGCTCACCGGCTGTTTCGTTTTCACCGATATTGATTTTTTTCTGCAGAATCATATCGCCGCAATCCACACCGATAGCAGTATACATAGTCGTGATGCCGGTTTCCTTTTCCCCGTTTATTACCGCCCATTGAATCGGGGAAGATCCTCGGTAAGCCGGCAGCAGCGAACCATGTACATTGACACAGCCCAAACGCGCGGAATCCAAATTTTCCTTTGAAAGAATCTGCCCGAACGCTGCTGTAACCATCAGATCCGGTTTAAGTGCGCGCAACACGGCCGCCGGTTCCGGCAAACGGATTTTCTCCGGCTGATATACTGTAAGTCCTTTTTGAAGTGCATACTCCTTTACCGGTGAATACGTCAGCTTGTTGCCGCGTCCTTTGGGCCGATCCGGCTGGGTGAATACAGCTTTCACACGATAGCCGTTTTCTACCAATGCTTTTAAAGAAGGCACTGCAAAATCCGGCGTTCCCAAAAAAACAATATCAATCATCTTTCCCTATCCTTGTTGCTTTATCCGTAAATAAAATGCCGTTTAAATGATCTGTTTCGTGGCAGAAAATCGTAGCTACATAGTCCTGTGCCTTGTACTCCATTAAATTGCCCTCCCGGTCATATCCCTGAACGGTTACTTTTTTAGGCCTGTCGACATGGCCGCGGACGCCGGGCACACTGAGGCACCCCTCTACACTGTCCTGGTGCCCGCTCTCCTTCACAATTACCGGATTAATCAGCTCTAAAATTTCTTCCCCTGTATCTACAATGATCACCCGGCGCAAAATTCCCACCTGGGGTGCCGCCAGTCCTACCCCTTGTGCCTGCGCCAGCGTTTCTTTCATATCATCCAGCAGAGTAAGGATCTTTTCATCAATTTCCGTTACTTCTCTGCTTTTCTTCCGCAATAAAGGCTCGGTATCCTTTAAAATATTTCTTATTGCCATTTTCTTCACCTTAAAATAAATTTACAGGGTTCTCCTGTATATCACAATATAATTCCTTACCGGCAATTCCTTCCAAGGCAGCATAGATTTGATCTACAATCTCATTACAGTGTATGCCTTCTTTGAGTTTAACCATAATCTGATGGCGGTACAGTTCTCTTAAGCGGTTAATCGGTGCAGCCGTTCTTTCCTGATACAGTACCTCATCAGGGAATTTCTCTAAAATCTGCCGAACCCGCTCAAAAGCTTTTACTGAGCCTTCATAGGCGCTTTCGGCATCAGCAGAGGAATACAAAACGCGTACAACCCGGGCAAATGGCGGATACCACATAGCGCGCCGCTGTTCAATCTCCCTTGCGTAAAACGCCTTATAATCATGCCGCGCCGCACATTCAATTACAAAATGCCGGGGGGAATACGTCTGTACCACTACCCTGCCGCGACTTTCTCCCCGCCCGGCTCGTCCGGCCACCTGGGTAAGCAGGGAAAACGTACGCTCCCGGCTCCGATAATCCGGCAACCGCAGCATACCGTCGGCCGCAATCACCCCAACAAGCGTAACATTCGGAAAATCATGTCCTTTTGCAATCATCTGGGTGCCAATCAACGCCTGCGCGCTTCCGTCAGCCAGCTTCTTCAGTAAATGATAATGGGCATCTTTACCGCGGGTCGTATCGACATCCATGCGGACAACGCTTGACTGCGGAAAGAGCTTTAAAAACTCTTCTTCTACTTTTTGCGTCCCTGCACCAAACTGTTTAATAAATTTGCTGCCGCAAACAGGACAGATCTGGGGCAAAGGAAGCTCGTAACCACAATAATGGCAGCGCAGCTTATTGATATGATAGTGATACGTAAGAGAAACATCACAGTTTTGACAGGTAATCGTCTCTCCACAAGCACGGCACATCACAAAACTGGAATATCCCCGCCGGTTTAAAAACAACATAATCTGCTTATGCTCAGCCAACGTTTCCTGCATAAGCTCATAAAGTCTCCCGGAAAAAATACTTCTATTTCCCTTGGAAAATTCCTCGGCCATATCAATAATTTCAACCGGCGGCAATCCTTTGCCATTTACACGTTCGGGCATTTCAAAAAGTCTGTACTGTCCCTGCACTGCTTTATAATACCGCACCACCGAAGGAGTCGCGCTGCCTAAAATCACAGGACAGCTGTTATATTCGCCGCGTTTAATGGCCACTTCTACCGCATCATAGCGCGGATGTATTTCAGAAATATAAGATCCCTCATGCTCATCATCCACAATAATAATCCCTACATTTCTGCATGGTGCAAAAACTGCTGAGCGGGCACCAATCACAATGCGAGCTTCTCCGCTTAAAATACGCCGCCACTCGTCAAAGCGCTCTCCGTCCCCCAGGGCACTATGCAGAATCGCTATGCCGTCGCCGAGCTTTTTTCGGAAGTTCAAAACCATCTGCGGGGTAAGAGAGATCTCCGGTACCAACACAATTGCTGTTTTTCCGGCATTTACCACGCTTTTGATCGCCTGCATATAGACCTCCGTTTTCCCGCTGCCGGTAACCCCATGCAGCAGGGAAACAAAAAAATGTTCTCTCTCCTGCAGAATACTGTCAAGCACCTTCTGCTGACAGCTATTAAGCGTATGCCATTTTGCCCGCTGGGGTGCAATGTCCAAATAAGGTGATCGCTGGCGTTCAACTCGATAAAGCGCTATATACCCTTGCGATACAAGTCTTTTAATGACAGTACCGCATTCGCCCACCAAATGCGTGATCTGTGCTCTTTCCATATCCCCGTATTCTGCAAGTGCAGAAAGGATCCGGTACGCCTTTGTTCCCGCACGCATTTTTTTCAATACTGTTTCAAGCTGTTCTGCGGATACCTCCAAATGAAGCATTGAAATATACTGTGTACGCACACGTCCCGCACGCAATCCTGCAGGTATAAACAGCCGTACCACATCGGCATAACCGGCATGATATTTCTGTTTCATCCACAGTGCCAATTCTATCTGCTCATCCGTAAGCACCGGCTCGGCATCCGGTACGGCAGTAATAGGCTTCAATGCCGTTGAGGGAAGATCCGTTTCTAAGGAAAGACGCAAGACAAGACCTTCTACATTTTTTTGCCGGCCAAAAGGCACAAAAACACGCATTCCCGGTCTCAATCCGCCGATATGTTCAGGAATCGCATAGGTAAAAAGTCTGTCAATATCCTGATTGGAAATATCAACGATCACCTGCGCGTACTTGTTCATTTTTCCTCTGCGATTAAAACACCGTTTTCAAATTCATCCAAAGCCTGCAGCACCGGCTTAAAATCGTCTTTACACTCCTGTGTGTCCACAAGCATCCGCGCTCTTTTGGCAATAATAATAGAGAGCACATACTTACAGGATACTTTTTCTTCGGTTTCCTGACTAACTGGTTTATACATAAATAACATTCTCCTTATTTTATAATTTACGAATTTATGGGATTAATTGCGCAAGGAACGCCTGATTACGAGAGGTCCTGCACTTTTCTGCCGTCAAAATAGCCTCAATTTTTTCCACAGCCTCTTGTACTGTATCATTTACCACCACATATCCATAATCATTTACACACTTCATTTCTTCCGCAGCTTTTAAAAAACGTTCCCGGATAAGCTCCATGCTTTCACGGCCGCGGCCTGTTAAACGGCTATATAATTCTTCCATACTCGGCGGTACCAAAAAGATAAATACGCCGGTATCAAATTTCTTTTTTACCTGCATAGCGCCCTGAATTTCAATTTCAAGAATCACGTCATTGCCCTGCGCCAACTGTTCCTGCACATAGGCTTTCGGAGTACCGTAATAATTGCCGCTGTAACCGCAGGCATATTCCAGCAGCTGTCCCTTTTGAATCATTTCTTCAAACTGCTGCTTCGTCTTATAAAAATAAGTTACGCCCTCCCGCTCGCCGCGCCGTATATCCCGTGTGGTAGCGGAAACCGAAACCCGCATATCCGGATTGCGCTGCTTCAGCAGTTCGCACACCGTTCCCTTACCGCAGCCCGAAGGCCCGCTGATTACCAAAAGCAAGCCTTCACTGCTCATCATTTTCCGCTCCGTTCGTTTCTTTTAATCTACCGGAAATCGTCTCCGGCTGTACGGCCGAAAGAAGAATATGTCCGCTGTCCATAAAAACAACGGCTCTTGTCCTTCTTCCGCAAGTAGCATCTATAATTTTTTCTCCGTCTTTCGCATCCTGAATCACACGCCGGATCGGCGCCGAATCCGGAGAAACGATGGCTACGATCTTTTCGGCTGACGCCATATTGCCAAAGCCGATATTGATAAACCTTATATTCATAAGCAGTCCCCCGTTACTCAATATTCTGTATTTGCTCCCGCAGTTTCTCGATCTCGCCTTTGGCCTCAACTACGATTTTTGCAATTTCTGCATTTACAGACTTAGAGCCAATAGTATTGATTTCACGGTTTAATTCCTGAATAAAAAAATCCAATTTCCGTCCTACGGCCTCTTCGCTGTTCATATATTCCAGCATATTTTTCACATGGGTATCCAAGCGTACCAGTTCCTCATCAATAGCAATTTTATCCGCATAAATTGCAATTTCCTGATAAAGACGCTGTTCTTCCAGCTCATACTCTCCCAGCAGTTCTTCCAAACGCTTGCGCAGCTTTTGCGAATATTCCTCCAAATTATTTTGGCTCAAACTTTGAATCTGACCGGCAAGAAAAAGGATAGTATGTAATTTAAGCTTCAGATCTTCCCCAATCTTTTCCCCTTCAGCGGCGCGCGTAGCATTCAGGGCAGCACACGCCTGCTCTACCGCCTGCGTCATCAGCGCCATAACTGCTTCCTGATCATCTTCACACTGGGTAATCGTAAGTACATCCGGCAAACGTGCAATATCCGAAACACGAACGTTATATTCAAAGCCCATTTGCCGCAGCTGTTCAAATGCCTCGGAATACTGCTGCACCAACGGCTGATCCACAGAAATAATTTTGGAATCCTCCCGTGTATTACAATATGCAACCGAGACTTCAATATGGCCTCTTGCCACATACTGTCCAATCCTGCGGCGCAGCTCGTCCTCCAAAAACATAAGTGTGCGCGGCATCCGTATATTAATATCCAAAAACCGATGATTTACAGCTTTAAGCTCCACTGCAATTTCACGGCCGTCCATAGCGGCAGTTCCGCTGCCATAACCAGTCATACTACGCAAAACCGTTTTCCTCCCAGTAAATATACAAGGCCCCAAAGGGCCAAAAAGCAATAAAAAAAATTTATTATATTATATCATATATCGTTCTGACATTCAAGCATTTTCATCCCGGCACGGTTCTATAGGCCGCAAAGTGTTTTAAAAGCTGCCTCATCTATAATTTCTATTCCTAATTTTTGAGCCTTTTCCAATTTGCTTCCCGCTTTTTCTCCGGCAACCACCAAACTTGTGCGCTTGCTTACCGAATCCTGCACCTCACCGCCCATACGTTCTATAATAGCCCCGGCTTCATCCCGCGTAATTCTCTCCAGCTTAACGTTAAGCACAACGCCCTTACCGGAAAAATACGTAGCGGTTTCCTTTTCCTCCTCCTGCCGGGGAGCAACCCCCCGCGCGAACAGTTTTTGAACGGTTTCAGCGCTCTTTTCATTTGCAAAAAAGGACAGTATTCCATCAGCAACGATATCCCCGATATCCCCGATAGCAACAAGTTCCTCCCGTGTGGCAGCGGAAAATTTTTCAAAAGTTTTAAATTGCTTTGCCAAATCCCGCGCGGTCTTTCTTCCCACATTAGGAATCCCGATGGCATAGATAAACGCGTCCAGCGCGCAGTCCTTGCTCTTTTCCAAAGCCGTCAGCAAATTCGTAGCCTTTTTCTCCTTCCATCCCTCCAGAGAAAGCAGCTGTTCATACTGCAAAAGATACAGATCGGCTACATCGACAATCGCAAATTTTTCAGTAAGCTGGAGGGCTGTTTTGTCGCTGAGAGATTCGATATCCATCGCATCGCGCGAAGCAAAATGCACGATTCTTGCCACGATCTGCGGACGGCAGAACGAATAATTCGGGCAGTACAGCAGCATCCCCCGCTGCACCAGCGGCGTGCCGCAGGAAGGACAGACCGCGGGAATTTCGATTGTTTCTCCCTGCTGACTTTCATCTGCGACGCCCATAATTTCGGGAATTACATCATTGGATCGGCGCACCCATACATCAACGCCGAGCTTAACTTTTTTTCGTTCAATATCCCACTGATTATTCAGCGTAGCCCGTTTTACCGTAGCTCCGCCGATCTCTACCGGCTCCAACAGAGCCGTAGGCGTAATTTTTCCTGTTCTTCCCACATCCCAGATGACACTGTTTAAACGGGTAACCACTTCCTGCGCAAAAAATTTATAGGCGATCGCCCACTTAGGAAACTTTTCGGTATACCCCAACGCCTGACGCATGGAAAAATCAACAACCTTAATGACCATACCGTCTATTTGAAAATCAAGCGCAGAGCGCCGCTGACCGACCGCCTTAATTTCCTCGATAATATCCTGCATCGTATCGAACACACGATAATAGCTGTTGACCGGCAGATGCTGCTGTTTTAGAAATTCCATAGCCTGTATGCTGTCCGTAAGCTCCGCCCCCGCAAGGACGCCGATATTATAAAGAAAAATATCCAGTTTACGTTTAGCTGTGACCGCAGGATCCAAATTCCGAAGCGCACCTGCCGCGCCATTGCGGGGGTTCTTCAGAGGCTCCTGAGCCGTCTTATTATATTCCTCAAAAGAGGAAAGCTTCATAATTCCTTCCCCCTGTACCTGAAGCTCTCCTTGAAAGGGAATGGTAAGAGGAAGAGACCGTATCGTTTTTGCCTGCTCCAATATTCTCTCGCCCACAACACCGTTTCCCCGGGTAACGGCATCGGTGAGAACCCCATTTTCATAGGTAAGATTCACGGTAAGCCCGTCAAATTTATATTCCAGCGAATACTGCGTCTTTTTTCTGCCGCTGCCAAAAACTTCGTCCAGCCGTTTATTGACACGCTCTTCCCAGGCATAAAGTTCTTCAAAGGACTGCGCCTTATCCATACTCCACAGCTTGACCTTATGCGTTACACTTTCAAACCGCCCGATCGGCTCTCCCCCGATTTTTTGCGTCGGAGAGTCCGGCAAAACGGTACCAAGCTCCTCCTCCAGCTGCTTTAACCGCTTATACAGTGCATCCCATTCATCATCGCTGACCAAGGGCTCATCCAATACATAATAATGGTAATTCAACTGGTTAAGCCTGTCCACCAGGCTGCGCATTTCTTCCATGAAATCAATCCTCTGCCACTTCCAGATTTGCATAAATCGCAACAAGATTCTTTACACCGTTTCCCTCAAAAGCCACGGTTAAAAGCGTATCGTCACCCGTGCCCTTTACGGCGATAATGCGGCCTTCGCCAAAGCGTTTATGTTTTACGCGCATGGCTATGCGCCATTGTCCGTTAAAAGTAGTCTGTACAGGCCTGCCGTAATTTACACTCATTTTTTTGCCGCTGTCAGCCGGCTGTATCCTGTTATCGGCATGCTCCGCCCTAAAATCATCAAGCTCTGTGCGGGTCCGCTGTTCATACCGATCATAGCCGCCCTCAAAAAGACTCATTGGCTTTGGCAGCAGAGATTCACAGTATTCCCGGGGAATCTCCTCCAAAAAACGCGAGGGCGGATTCATCTTTGTCATGCCGTACTGCATTCTTATATTGGCATGGGTCAGGTACAGCCGCTGCATGGCTCGGGTCATCCCCACGTAGCACAAGCGCCGTTCCTCTTCCAGCTGAAGCATATCATCCATCGCTCTGGAAAGCGGGAAGATCCCCTCCTCCATGCCAATGATAAACACATTTTTAAATTCAAGGCCTTTAGCGGAATGAAGCGTCATCAACGATACCGTGCCGCCGGAAGAAGCAAACAGATCCTGCTCCTCCGGCTCAGATACCAGCGCGATATTGATCAGATAATCACCGAGCCCCGCTTCGGGATTATCTTCAAAATAAGCGTTTGCGGCGTCAGAAAGCTCTTCCAGGTTCTCCAGACGCTCACGCGCCTCATCGGAATTTTCATTTTCGTACATTGCTTTCAGCCCGGTTTTTTCCAGCATAAAATCGATAAATTCCTTCGGCGGCATCAGCATACTTTGGGTAATCAACTCATCCACCAGGCTTGAAAAGCTCTTGATTTTTCCCCGGATTCTGGAAGAAATCGCATGACGTTCACAATCCAGGATTACCCCCAGCATGCTGTCGCCGGCCTTTACTGCCGCGGAAAACAATTCGTTCACCGCCGAATCGCCGATTCCGCGGCGCGGAACATTGATAATGCGGCGCAGCGCAATCTCGTCGTCAGGATTGGTAATCATGCGCAGATAAGCGATGGCGTCTTTTACTTCCTTTCGCCCATAGAAAGGCTGTCCGCCATACACCATATAAGGAGTACCGCTGCCCGACAGCATTTCCTCAATTACACGGGATTGGCTGTTCGTGCGATAAAGTACGGCAAAATCGCTGTACTTTGCACCTTCTTTATACTGTGAAAGAATCTCCGAGGCAACAAATGCCGCTTCGCCTCTTCCGTCCGAGAGATTTTCCACCCGTATTTTATCGCCCTGGCCTTTATCTGACCACAATTTCTTTTCCTTACGGCTTTTATTCCAGGCAATTACCGTATTTGCCGCCTGCAGAATATTATTGGTAGAACGGTAATTCTGCTCCAGCTTGATTACCGCGGCATTGGCAAAATCCTTTTCAAATTCAAGAATATTGCGTATATCCGCGCCGCGCCAGCCATAGATGCTTTGATCGTCATCACCGACGACGCAGATATTGTTCCAGCCTGAAGCCAACTGGCGAATCAGCTTATACTGAGCCATATTGGTATCCTGATATTCATCCACGTGAATATAACGAAAGCGATGTGCATATTTTTGCAATATTTCCGGAAACTGATCAAAGAGTTCCGTAGTTTTAAGAATCAAATCATCAAAATCCAGTGCATTATTGGCACGCATCTTCTTTTCATACTCGGCATAAAATTCCGCAAAAAGCACTTCCCGCGGATTCGATGCCAGTTCCGCCAGCTGTGCGGGATTCTGCATGATATTTTTAGCGTCGCCGATCACAAAGCGAATCTCCTTAGGCGGATATTCCTTCGGAGAAAGCCCTCTGGCTTCCACCAAGGAAGCAATCAGTTTATTTTGATCATCATCGTCGTAAATCGTAAATTCTTTTCCATATCCCAGAGCTTCGATTTCCCGCCGCAGAATCCGCACACAGGCCGAGTGGAAGGTTGAAACCCATACATCCTTTCCTTCCCCGCTGCAAATCGATTCTATCCGCTCCTTCATCTCTTTGGCAGCTTTATTGGTGAAGGTAATGGCCAGAATGCTCCAGGGGGAAACCTGCTTGTCCAACAAAAGATGCGCTATTCGATGTGTGATAACTCTCGTTTTGCCCGAACCGGCGCCGGCAAGAATCAGCAGCGGCCCCTCAGTATGCACCGCCGCCTGGTACTGCATATCGTTCAATTTTGCATTTTTAATAAAAGAATCAGCCACAATATTTCTCCAAATAATAGAATTCTGTTTCCATACGGCAAACAAAAGGCCTGTCCGCAGGGCCATGACCAAAATGACAGAATATTTTATTTTACCGAACAAAGAGATTGTTTTATATTATAGCATAGGCAGCGGAAAAAGTCATCCATAAAACTGCTAACGTTCTGCCGCAGAGACTCTACGAAACTTGAATCTGCGGTCTTAAGGCTTGCTGTTTTCTGTCTGCTTTAAAAATTCAATACCGTGCATCATAATTCCTTCAGCAATACCGGCAATCTCCTCTGTACCGGCTGTCATTCCCTCCGCCAGCCATTTTTCCAGCAGGCCAATACAGCCGGAGCTGACAAACGCATAAAAATACTCTATCTGTTTTCTGTCTGCATGGGAAAAATAAGCAGTATACTTCTCTATACACCGCTCTCTGCCCATATTAATCAATTTGGAAGCAAAATTTTTATCTCCGTGCGGTCCTAAGGTAACCGTGCAAAGATCCGCGTTTTCTTTCAGACAGCAAAACACACCATTTGTCATTTTCAAAAGGGTGACCTCGCCGGCGTCTTCGCTCAGCAGCGGTTCCAGTGCGGCCAAAAAATCTGCCAGCATCTCATCCTCTACCTTCTTTAAAAGATCATAGACATCTGTATAATGTGCATAAAAAGTACCCCGGTTAATCTCCGCTTTCTCACACAACTCTTTTATCGATATATTCTGCAGCGGTTTTTGCTTTAAAAGCTCCATAAACGCACGGCGTATCAGCA
>URTC01000035.1 GCA_900550765.1 uncultured Clostridia bacterium
TAGATCCACCACAAACACCGCATCGTTGCCGTCACGGAATACCGGCTCAAAAATAGACACCGGATCTACCACTGCTTCTAAAGCATTATCAACCTCCGAAACGCTGACGTTCAGTGCCTTAGCGATCTCTGCATTAGTGACCTCCCTGCCGCCTGAAGAAGAAAGTGTTTCCCTTGCCTGCATGGCCTTATAGGCCAGATCCCGTACTGAACGGCTAACCCGTATACAGTTATTATCCCGCAGAAAACGCCGGATTTCGCCGATGATCATCGGTACGGCATAGGTAGAAAAGCGCACATTATGACCGGTATCAAAATTCTTTACGGCCTTAATCAGCCCAATACAGCCTACCTGAAATAAATCATCCGGCGTTTCCCCCCGTCCGGCAAAGCGCTGTACCACAGAAAGCACCAGCCGCAGATTTGCGTAAATAAATTTTTCCTCCGCCTCACGGCTGCCGGCTTTTATTTTTTGTATCAGTTCATTCATCTCGGCATTTTTCAACCGGGGAAGCTTTGAAGTATCCACACCGCATATTTTTACCTTACTGTAGGCCTGCATAAGAACCTCCTTAACAAATATGTAGCGGTGCTATCAAATTATTTGCAAAAAAGGTGGTTTTATACAAAAAATCAACTCGGCCAAAGCTCCCCAAAAAAACGGATCTTTTTCCTTCAAAAATAAAAAAAGCCTCTATAGGCGTGCGGAAATCATGCCGCAGCTCTATAAAGACTTCTTGCTCTTTTTGCCTTTTTAAGCTTTATTAACCGAGCCGAAAAGCTCCATTTTTTCCTTTACTGTAGCCTTAATTGCTTCAAAACCGGGGGCAAGCAGCTTTCTGGGGTCAAATCCCTTGCCCTCCAAATCCTTGCCGGCCTGAATATATTCCCTTGTGGCCGCCGCAAAGGCAAGCTGGCACTCGGTATTGACATTGATTTTAGAAACACCCAGCGAAATCGCTTTTTGGATCATATCCGCAGGAATCCCCGTGCCGCCATGCAGTACCAAGGGCATTTGGCCGGTAAGCTCCTGAATCTTCCCCAATATATCAAAGCGCAGGCCCTGCCAGTTTGCCGGATATTTACCGTGAATATTGCCGATACCCGCTGCAAGCATAGTTACGCCCAAATCTGCAATTCTCTTGCATTCTTCCGGATCTGCTACCTCGCCGCCGCCGATAACGCCGTCCTCCTCACCGCCGATCGCGCCCACCTCGGCCTCTACCGAAACCCCCTTGGCCGAAGCGTCTGCAATGATTTGCTTGGTCTTTTCAATATTCTCATCAATGGCATAATGCGAACCGTCGAACATAACCGAGGAAAAGCCCGCGTTCATCGCCTGATAGGCCCCCTCATAGCTGCCGTGATCAAGATGAAGCGCAACAGGCACCGTAATTTTTAACGTATCCAGCATTCCGTTTACCATACCCACAATGGTATTATAGCCGCACATATACTTTCCCGCACCCTCGGAAACGCCTAAAATAACAGGCGAGGCGCACTCATTGGCCGTTAAAAGAATCGCCTTTGTCCACTCCAAATTATTGATATTGAACTGTCCCACGGCGTATTTTCCCGCCTTAGCTTTGTTGAGCATGTCCCTTGCCGAAACCAACATATCGCATATTCCTCCGTAAAAATTATTTTCGTTTCTATTATAAAGGAAAATTCACCTCTTTGCAACCGAAACCTGTGTGATCCGCTTTCATAATACAAAAACTGCAAAGAGTTGATCTCTTTGCAGAAACGGAACGGTCTACAGGAAAAGCTTCAGTCCTCCCGGGCACAGCGTACAGGTAAAATGGGGCATATCAAAGAGCTCGCCGTCAAGCTGGATATCAACCTTCGGCGTCACGCTGCATTCAATGCTTCTGCAGCGGCGAAGCTCCACATAGTTTTTTATATCCGAAAGCTTTCCGCGCAAAAACTGCACCAGCATATAGGGAATCAGCACACGGGGCATTTTTTTTACAAGCACCAGTTCCAGCACGCCGTCATCGGGACAGGAATCTAAGGAAATCGGCAGTCCGCCGCCGAAATACTTTCCATTGGCGGCGCACAGCAAAAGGCCGGCCGTGTCAATCATCTCAGAATCGTCAAATCTAACCCGAAATTGCCGGAACTTCATAGTAAAAACCGTAACGATCAGTGCCGCAAAATAACTGAGCGAACCCTTGAGATACCGCCGCAGCTTTTCCTGCCGCAAAAGAATATCCACATCAAAGCCGGTGCCGGCGATATTGATGCTGCGCCGATCATTTACCTGAATAAAATCTACCGGACTGATACGGTTTTGAATCACCGCATCCAACTGCTCCTCCAGCGTCTTTCCGGCTGGCACGCTGCGGATGAAATCGTTGCCCGTGCCGGAGGGAATCAATCCTAAAGGAATACGCGTATCCATTCCGTTTAAAACCTCGGAAAAGGTTCCGTCGCCGCCCACAGCTACCAGAGCGGAACAATCCTTTTCCCTGCACAGCTGAGCCGCAAGTTCCACGGCATGCGCCTTATATTCCGTCGTTACCATTTTATATGCAATCTTTTTTTCTTGCAAATAAAGCCTGATACGCTCGGCGACTACCGCGCCCTTTCCCTTACCGGAAAGTCGATTGACAATAAAATATATCATAAAACAGATCCTTATGGGTTATTGAGATATTGTATCAAAGAATCCCGTATTTCGTCAATAGGCAGTAATCAAAATTTGTTGTAATTCTTGTAAAAACAGAGTATAATCACGATGAGGTGATTCTATCATGCCCCAAATTACAAAATTGGAACGGCAAAAGCATAATCAAAACCGCATCAGCGTGTTCGTTGACGGTCAGTATGCTTTTTCAATCTCAGATGAATTGGCTGTGCTTTACCGCCTGGCGCCCGAGGTGCAGCTGGAAAACGCGCTTCTTGCCCAGATGATGCAGGAGGACGAATACAAGCGGGCGCTTTCAGCAGCCTTTGCCCATATGTCTCACAGCGAAAAATCAGAAAAACAAATGCGAAATTTTTTAGAAAAAAAAGAATTTTCCCCAGCAGCGATTGAACAGGCCGTTATCCGCCTGCAGGAGCTGGGATATCTTGACGATGCCGCATTGGCCGAAAATTTTATTGCCGGCAGTAAAACCTTGGGAAGACGGGCCATTGAATATAAGCTAAGGGAAAAGGGACTTGCCCGCGAAACCATACAGGAGGCGCTGGAAGCGCTCGACGAAGATACGCAGCTGGCCGCCGCCAAAGCACTGGCGGCAAAGAAGGCACAAAAATATGCGGGACTGGAAGAAAAAATCCGGCGCCGAAAGCTAAGTGAATTTCTTGCCCGCCGCGGCTTTGACTGGGATACGATAACCGAGGCTTTAGGCAAAACCACCGAAGATTGGGAGGAAACAGAATAAATGAAACCGATTTTAACCGCAAAAGAGATGCAGGACGCCGAAGCGAATGCTTTTGCACATGGGCTTTCTCCCCTAGAGGCCATGGCAAGGGCGGGCCGGGCCGTATTTGAAGCGGCCAGACATTTTCACCGTGTTTTGGTGTATGCCCGATGCTCCAATAACGGCGGCGACGGCTTTGTCTGTGCCGATCTTTTAACCCAAGCCGGCATCAAAACCGATATTCTGGTTCTGGGAAACCCTGAAAAGCTAAGCTCACATGCGGCTTTTTACTATGAAAAAATAAAACCGCTGATCGTTACCGCCCCTGCGGCAAATTATGACTGCGTGATAGACGCGCTTTTCGGTATCGGCTTTCACGGGGAACTTTTCGGTGCGGAACTGAAGGCTGCGGAAGCAATAAACAAAATAGGCCGAAAAGCAACGGTAATATCGATAGATATTCCCTCGGGCCTCTCCTGTGATAACGGATTGACAAACCTGTGCGTGAAGGCCGACAGTACGGTGACGTTCGGCTGCAAAAAGCTGGGGCATTTTTTAGGAAAGGGCGCAGACGCGTGCGGCAAGCTGACGGTTGCCGACATCGGTATTTCCCCCTGTCATTTCCGCGTACTTGAGCCTGAGCTTACTGATATCAGGGCCCTTCTGCCGCCGGTAAAAAACACTGCGCACAAAGGAAGCAACGGACATGCAGGTGTCATTGCCGGCAGCCCGGGAATTGAAGGCGCCGGAGAGCTGGCCGCTATTTCCGCCCTGCGCTGCGGTGCAGGCAAGGTCAGTATGTTGGTGCCGGAGGACTGCGCCGCTTATTATAACGGGCGTCATCCTGAAATTATGGTAAAACAGCTTACCGATGCGGATGCCCTCAGCGCCTTTATAAAGGATAAGGACGTAATTCTGCTGGGGCCGGGCATCGGCAGAAAAGAGGAAACCGCCGTTCTGTTAAAACGAGTGTTGGAATACTGCACTGTTCCCTTAGTATTGGATGCTGACGGACTTTATTTCTGTACCGCAGAAATGCTGAAGAAGGCCCGCTGCCCGATCGT
This sequence comes from uncultured Clostridia bacterium, assembly GCA_900550765.1. Classification (GTDB taxonomy): domain Bacteria; phylum Bacillota; class Clostridia; order Christensenellales; family QALW01; genus UMGS1322. Next base: position 4,432 of record URTC01000035.1, read on the forward strand.
GATCACACCGCATCTTGGGGAAGCCGCCAGGCTGTTTCATATGGATATGCAAGTACTGCAGCAAGATCCCATAGGCCACGCGGCGGAATTTGCTCTTCAAACCGGCGTCTCCGTACTTCTGAAAAGCAATTACAATGTTGTGTGCAGCGGCGAAAAACGTTTTATTTCACAATGGGGCACTCCGGCTATGGCCACTGCCGGCAGCGGGGATGTTCTTGCCGGTATAACAGCAGGAACAAGCCTGCTCTGCGGGGGAAACCTTTTGAACGCGGCACTGCTTGCTTCTTTCCTTCATGGCACGGCAGGAAAATCCGCGCAAAGCAAGAAAGGGATCTATTCTGTCACCGCCTCTGATATTTCAGAAAACATTTTTGAAGCCTTTCGGGCATTGGAACTCTGCCCACAGGAAACAAAATAAAAAAGCAGTAAAAAAGCGAAGGTGCAAAATACACCTTCGCTTAAATGATATTAAAAAGCTGTTATACCGTCTCTCTCTTCTTCTTTACCGCAACTACAAGGCCCAGCATTACGCAAGCTGCTGCCGCTGCCGTAATCATTGCAATCGGGGCCGCATCGCCTGTGGGGCAGGGGGTAGTAGTCGTACCGAAGTCTGCTGAGGCATCTTTATCCGGCGCGGTAGTAACCGTAAGAACCGGTTTCTGCGCATCCATTGATTCTGCGGTAAACCCGTATACATTAAAAGTATCTCCAACCTCAATATCAAATAACTGAAGCAAGGCAAACGGAACATATTCCTTACTGTCCACCGGGCTGGTCATTTTATCCGGGCAATCCACCGTAAGCGTTGCCGTTTTTCCGGCCGGTATAGTCGTTTTCTCTCCGTTTTTCACGGTCGTCCACTTGCCGTCGCCAAGACGGGCCTGCAGCTGTACGGTAAGCTCATGACCGCTGGTATTATACACCGTAAGAGTCATCTTGCCGTTCTTTAAGTGCCCTTCAAAGTTAGAGAACCGAACATAAACCTCAGCACCCGGGTCAACCTTTGTCATCTTAACCGTTACGCCCTCTGTTTTAGCCGGATTCTGTTCCTCACCACCGGGCTGCTCTTCACCACCGGGCTGTTCACCGCTGGCTACCGCAATTGCAGCCTCATCCACATAATACGGGAATACCGTTATATTTCCTTCTTTGCCAAAAGCCATGGATTCCCCTGCACCGTCAAGACGGAGAACCAATTGATATGCTTTGGTGTTGCCGGCATCATATAACGCCTGAATCGTTTTAAGATACGCCTCAGAAACTGTAACCTTTGCTTCAAATTTCTGCCACTGATCCGTAAGTGTAATAATCGTACCGGTAGTAATATAGCTGTTTACATAACCGCTGCCTTCAATCCCCGCTATTACGCCGTCCTTTGCATCCTTATGCACCTGAGAATTCAGAACTACTTTAAATTTTGTACTTTTCTCCGCATTTACACTATCAGCCTTAGCCCAGAAGCTGATGGTGTACTCTCCTGCGCCGGCTCCCTCATAGCCATTTTCCTCATCCTGAATAATCGCAGGACCAAAATCAAAAGCGATGGAATGATATTGATTTTCTCCAGGCGTGAACTTAATGGCATGGGCCGTACCGTCGGCACCACCGGCGACCTGCTCAATACTGCCGCCGAAGACCACGCCCCAACCGGTTGTGCCGGCTTCTGCATTCCCATTTACGACTTCAGCAGCCTTTACCTCTGGCACATAGGGATCCTTCACGCTCTCAGGCAGCTGTGTTACCGCATTCACGGTATATTGACCGCTGCTTGTGCTCATGCAGCCGCTCTCGATCTTCTCATTGCCGCTGAGAACAAAAACTGTTCCCTTGGGCAGGGCGGTTTTTCCCTCTGCATCGGCAGACACATTCACACGTATAAAATAACTGCCGTATGTATAATCCTTGCTATCCCACTTACCCGCGGAGGCCGCTACCGTATATTCAGCAGGAACCGTACGTTCCAGCCAAACGCTCTTGCCTGCCGGAACCAATAGATACTCATCCTTTACCATTGAGATCCACGTATTTCCGCCGGCCGTTTGAGGATGCAGAATGCTGGGAACAATTGTCGCATAAAAATCCTGCGCAGATTCATTGGAAATCATTACCCGCGCTTTTACATTCGTGCCCGTAACATCCTCATCCGTAATAAAGCCTGCCGAAGCGGTAGCTGCAACATATGAAATACCCTCGGCCTTGTCAACGGTAATCTTTGGGATTCCGGCAAGGGCAATAACAACGTCATCAACATAAATTCCTTTAACGCCATAGGGTGCCTCCTTATTTCCCAGGCTATCAAAACAGAATTTTGCCGTTGTATCAAATTTTGAGAGATCTACATCATAGTACCCCTCAATCGTAACCCATTGATCAGAATCTGCGCCTAGGGTTTTTCTTGAAAAATAATACTGACTCGTGCCTCTTAACGTTGGCTGTGCAATAGTGTTATCATCGGCAGTAAACGCTGCGTCCGCACTCTCTACATATACTTTAGCCGAAACGTACAATACCGCTTTTGTCACGCCGGATTTATCCAGCTCGTTTTTAACCAGATTCCCCACAGGAATTGCCGGGGAAGACCAGCTTTTTTCTGCTGTAGCATAGAGCACATCGTTAGAAGCATCTGCAGGATCTTTTACGATCTGCAAGTCACCGCAGGAAAATTTTTCCCACCCGGCCGGTGCCTCGGTCTGTGCGGTAAAAGTAGATTGCGCCTCGGAAAGTAGGTTCTCGTTATACCTTGTAGTATCGGCGGCAAATACGGATATCATGGGTATGCAGGATACTACCAATGCCGCAGCAAGAACCGCGCCTAAAAATTTTTTCATCTTTTCCCTCTCCTTTTTATTTTTATCAGCAAAAACTGATATCAAATTGATTTTTATTATATTAAAGATATTTTTATGTGTAAATAATAACTATATTTTCTAAAATTCACACTTGGGCAAAAGATAAATTTCTGTTTTTGCAACCTTCCAACATCTTGTCTTCATCCAGGGCGAGAATCACGCCTTTACTGATATAATTATATTCTGTTTTTACAAGCAAAAAAAGGTTAAAAATAAACCTGTTTTTATCAAAAATAAACCTACGAATCGCTGTTTCCTAAAAAAGAATAAAAAAAGCGAAAACGCATTTGCGTTTTCGCTTTTAGGCTATCAAAAGGTTACGATATCATACCATTTCTTTTTTCTTTTTTACTGCAACTACCAAGCCCAGCATTACGCAGGCCGCAGCAGCTATCGCCAGAATCGCAGCCGGTGCCGCATCGCCTGTGGGGCAAGCTTTTGTCGTTGTGCCGTATTCCAATGACGCCTTACCTGTAGTAATCGTCGATACCGGCTTCTGTGTCTCCATCGTTTCTCTTGTAAAGCCGTACACCGTAAACTGATCGCCGGCTTTTGCTCCCTCAATCTTCAGCAGCATAAAGGGAACGTACTCCTTGCTGTCTACGGGGCTGGTCATCTTATCCGGGCAGTCAATCGTAAGGGTTGCTACCTTACCTGCCGCAATCGTAACGGCTTCCCCGGCCTTGACCGTCGTCCACTTGCTGTCATTCAGCCGGGCCTCCAGCACCAGCTTGATTTCACTTGTGCCGGTGTTATGGATCTTCACAGTCATTTTACCGTTCTCCAGATGACCTGCAAACTTATCAAATTTTACATAGACGCCTGCGCCTTCCTCAGCGGAGGTCACCTTAACAGTCACGCCTTGTACTTCCGTTACTTCCTCGTCCCCGCCGCCGGGCTGTTCACCACCGGCTACCGCAATTGCAGCTTCATCTACATAATACGGGAAAAGGGTTAACGCTTCCGTAGTTCCAAACGCATAATTTGCACCCGCGCCATCAAGGCGAAGAACCAATTCATACGCGTCCGTATTGCCCGCGTCATACAACGCTTTAATTGTTTTTAGATACGCTTCCGAAATGGTAACATTTGCTTCAAATTTCTGCCACTGATCGGTAAGCTCAACGACCGTACTGGTAGTAATATAGCTGCTAACGTACCCATCGCCTTCAATACCGGAAATTTTACCATCTTTAGCATCCACATGTTTTTTTGAATTCAGTACTACCTTAAATTTTGTAATTTCCGGTTTGGGGCTGTCCGTCTTTGCCCAAAAGCTAATAGTATACTCCCCTGCGCCCGCGCCTGCATAACCTTTGGCTTCATCCTGAATAATCGCCGGGCCGAAATCAAACGCTATGGTCTGATACTCGTTTTTCTCACCGTCAGGCGTAAATTTTATAGCATTAGCGGTACCGTTGGCACCACCGGAAACCTGCTCAATCGATCCGCCCATAAAAGTACTCCAACCGGTTGTACCGTTTTCGGCATCCCCGTTTACTACCTCTTTCACAGCAACTTCCTCAGCAATTTTTTCAAAGGTAACGTCATCGATATAGAATACCGATTCCGCACCCATGGTATCAAAGCTGACAGACAGAGCGGTGTCCTTCGCCTGCGTTTCATTAAGCTTGCAAGTATAAGTAACCTCTATCCATTTGCCCTGCTCAATGGTAGCGCGGGCACCGTCTTCACTTTCGCTGGAAGTACCAAACGGAATATTATTATTTCCTGTAGTAATAACATCCTGCGTACCGCGGAAAAGCAAAGATAATCCGGTAGCGCCATTGCTGGGCATGGTTTCAAAATATACCCACGCATGGAAACGATAATTCCCCGCCTGGCCGTTTACTACCTTACGTACCGCTTCACCATTCAATCCAGGCATATCCCATGCTTTGGTACCGCCGGAGAACTTCAGCGCATACTCGCCGCCGTGTTTCTGGGTGTTAACCACCTCAGAGGTACCATTTCCAGCAATACCTTGTGCTGAAAAATACGTATTGGTATTGCCCTCAAAGTCTTCGGTTAACGACTGGCCTTCCACCAAAGCGGCTTGTGCCGAGGCGGAAAGGATCGTCAACCCCGCAAAGGCACCGACCGTCAGCGCCATTGCAAGCAAAACGCCTAAAACTTTCTTCATAATTTTCCTCCTTTAATTGTGAATATTTTTTAAATATTCTTTCATAGTACTTATGATATCACGTCTGCAACAGAAAGTCAACACACTTTCCTTGTTTTTTAAAGAGTTTTTGTAAAAATTTTTTCTAATTATTACATTTTATTCCTTTTACTTATGAAGATTTTGTAACTACAATCTGTAAAAAACGCATACGATTTCCGTGCTGATCCTTTCCTTTTCCGAACGGCAGACCCTTTTCCCTTAAAAAACGCCTGCACACAGTTCCTGCAAGTTATTTTTTCCGTTACGGGAACGCGCGTAAAAATCCATTGTAGAATGATCCAATGTTCTGCTGTTTTTCTGATATTCCAATAAAAAAGAACCCATAAAAATTTTCTTTTTATGAAAAACCTTTATGGGTTCCAAATTGCTACATTTTATAATGACCAGCAGCAATATTCATTTAAAGTTAATTTTCGGGATGCTCCCCGTCGTTTTGCGATTCCGTTTTCTGTTTTTTCTTCTTTTGCACAACGAGGATAACAACAGCGCCGATAATCACCACGCCGGCAATGCCCGCGGCAATATAGAGTCCGGCAGGTGCTTTAGTATCCGGACCGTTGTCGACAGGAGGCGTTCCAGGAGGGTCGGGTGACGGCGCAGGGGAAGAAGCTGCGGGGGGC
>URTC01000036.1 GCA_900550765.1 uncultured Clostridia bacterium
CATTATCCGTGACCGCGCGCCAGAACGCCGGTCTGGGAGACCTGTACAGCCACTCTTTGCCATCCTTATATAAAGACTCCATGCCTCCGGAGCCCACGGAGAAAATATAGGAAAAATCCTGTCCCTGTATACCGATAGTCACATCACCGATTACGATTCTGAGTGCCATAATAATATCTCACCTCCTGCATTGCCGGTTTTTCACTACGGTCTGCGAATAAGATTCCATTCCCTGAGAATTCATAATCACTGGGTCTGTCATCAAAATCTCCTCCGTAGCGCAGTACTCTGCGTCCCGTCACTTCGTCCTTTACCCACAGTGCCTTGTCTATATAGTCCCAGATAAATCCACCCTGTGCATTCGGGTAGTTACGGAAAATATCCCAGTACTCTTTGAAGTTACCAAGGGCATTACCCATTGCATGGGCATACTCAGACTGGATATACGGCAGCTTATTGCCGGTGTTTGTTACCTGACTCTTGACAGAATCCACACCCCAGTACTGGGAGGAATAGATATCTACCATGGATTTTGTGCGGTCACCCTTTGTATAGCGGTTGTCACGCTCATATTTACGGATACGGGACGGGTCACGCTGCAGGATCCACTGTGTGGAATTGTAGAAGCAGTAGTTCTCATCCATATTGTAAACCTGATAAGTAGCCTCATTACCAAGGGACCAGATCACTACGGATGGATGGTTTTTATCGCGCTCTACCATATTCTGGGTGCGGTCCATAACGGAAGTATTCCAGATCGGATATCCGGACGGGATGTTGCTGCTTGTCGCACCGATGTGGGACTCTGCATTCGTCTCATCACAGATATAAATACCCAGCTCATCTGCCAGTCCGTACATATATGGATTGTTCGGATAATGGCTGGTACGGATCGCATTGACATTGAACTGTTTCATCATCTTCAGATCCGTCGTAATATCTTCTTTGGAGATTGCACGTCCGTCCTGGTCATCTGTTTCATGACGGTTTGTACCACGGAACATGATCTTTTCACCGTTGATCTGTACCTGTTCCTGACCTGCTTCGTTGATATCTGCTTTGCTGATCTCGCGGAATCCGACTCTCTGAACAGTCGTCTCAATGACATTGCCGTTTTCATCTTTTAACTGAACAAGAAGCATATACAGATTCGGAGTATCTGCAAACCACTTGTCCGGATTGGTTACTTGTTTGCTTCCGCTAAAGGTTGCTCCCTTATCGTCTGCTTTCTCTGCCACACTTTCCTTTGCTGCCGGAACAGTTGCTTCGATCACCATCGGCTCAGACCACACTTTTGTCTTGCCGTCGATCTTATAAAGATCAGCAGATACGGTATATTTCTTGCCTGCTGCTGTATCATCACCGAGGTTACGGATATTTGCATCCAGCGTCAGCGTTGCATCTTTATAGTTATCATCCAGATCTGTCTTTACAAACAGGTCACGCATCTCTACTTTTGCTTTAGAGTAAAGATTTACATCACGGAAAATACCGCTCATACGGATAAAGTCCTGGTTCTCCAGATAACTTCCGGTAGACCAGCGATAAACTTCCACTGCGATGGTATTTTCGCCTTTTTTCAAATAAATCGAAGAGCCGGGAATCCCCACGGCACCGTCGGGAATATCATATTCCTTTGCCAAGTCAAGATTCTCAATCACCAAAACAGCCGTCATCACCTTGGTCGTACTGGCCATAGGCATCGGAGAATCCGCATTGGCCTCATACAACACCCGGCCTGTACTTTGTTCAATCACAATATAAGCCGAAGCCTCCAGTGCGGATACCGGAATTGTTAAAAAGCTGACAATAACAAAAAAAGCCGCAAATACTCTTTTCATAAATTCCTCCAAAAACAAAAATAGGGTTAATGTAATTTAACCCTCGTTTTATAGTATTTACAGTTTCGTTTTATTCAACAGTGGTATCTTCTTCCTTCCCCATATTCTTAATCTGTTCTACCACCTGCGGAACAAGATCGATAATTTTATCACAGCTGCTGCTTTTTTGTATCGGCAAAAAGCGAATCAGATCCCCGGAGATTACTAAAAATCCGCTGGGTTTTACCGAAATTCCCGCACCGGCACCGCCGGCAAAAGGAAATTCTTCTTTTTTACTCTGCGGAAATTCATATTCTCCGCCGCCGGAAGCAAATCCGAAGGCTAACTGAGATACCGGAATAATCGTAGCGCCGTTGGGAGCAATTACCGCATGACCGATCACCTTATCCACATCGATCATTTTATTGAGGCTTTCCATCGTAGAGGACATAATGTTTTCAATAGGATGCTTTTCCATTTTTCTTACTCCTTAAAATTTCAAATATGGCAATTACAGTATGTACCATATTGGTACGCAATATACATTCGCCTAAAAAATCAAATTCTTTTTTATCAAAAACAGGATTAATATCCAGCTTATACTCCTGATTTTTAGAAAGATTCGCCACTGCAGGCGCCAGAAATCCAAAAACCTGTCCGCTGATAATTGCTGTAGATGCAGCATCACCCGTACCGATATGAGAATTCAAAATAAGTTTTTTTATTTTTATATGTTTTCTGAACGCTCTGAAAATCCGTGCTTTACTGTATTTGCTTTTTTTGCCTGAAAAGAAAGATGCTATAACGTTTTTTACAGTTATGCTTTTTTGAAACAGCTTAATCGGAATCAAGCCCAAAAACATAAAATCTGCCTGCAGGTTAACAGCATCGTTTTTCGTGTCTGCCGCTATCCTGAATGTAAAAGGCAGCAGCAAAACAACAATGAAAAGCAACAAATAAAGCACAGACTTTCACCTCATTAAAAGTCTGTGCTTATTTTTATAAAATATACAATATCTTTATAAAAAGTCCAATTGTTACGCGTAAAATTTTATAAATTTAAAATGACCATTCCTACAAACGCAATCACAGTACCTGCAATGCTTCTGGCATTAACCCGCTCTTTAAAAGCAATAGCGGACATTACCGTTGAACAAACCAGTGACAGTCCCTGCACCATCGGAAAAAGTACGGAAGCCTCCAGTTCTGCAGCGGCAGCTGTCTGAAAAAAAGAATTGAGGAACAGAAAAATTGACATCAACACAATAATAAGATAAATTTTAGGTGTAACCGCCTGAGAATCCTCGGGCTTTTTTTCCGTCTTACTAAAATTTTTTATCATCAAAAAAACAAGCAGCAGTGTTATTGAGGCAAATACATACCCATAAAAATTAAACGCAGCATTGATATCGCCTGTTTCGGCCGCTGATCTGCTGAACATTTTTTGAGCAAGCCCGCTGAGGCCGTTGGAAAATCCGCACACAAGCAGAATGGCAATGCCTTTCACGGTCAGCTTTCCTTTAATGGAATTGCTGTAGCCGCACATCAAATAGACAGCGGCACATAAAATCAGCACTCCGATAATCTGATGGACGGAAGGTATTTCCCCAAACAAAATCGCTGACCCGATGATCGGAACAACCGTACCTAATACCAGAAAAATATCCAGCATAACATAGGCGCTGTATTGTACAGCAAAAAGCCAGGATACCGCCATTGCGGCCGTTCCGATTCCGTAAAGGAGCGAAAGCCCGACGGTCGGCGTATTAATAACAAGTCCCCCGAATCCGCTCTGTACCGTACAAAGCAAAAAGCCGATCACAACACAGACCGTCATCCGAAGAAGGTTGTAGAATGCTGCTTGTCTGAGCGTTGAAGTCCTCCCGCTGAGTTTTTTAGCTAAAAAGCCTTTTGATACCCCGGAAAATACAGCGATAACTACATAAAGATATCCCATGGAAGTCCACCTTTGCTGCTATTTTAAGATCTCATTTGCCTGTACTTTTTTAACATAAATATTCTCCCGCATTTTTTCAAAACCCGAAAGCGGCGTTTCACTGTATACAGCAAAAGTCCCCTGATCCAGAACCAGGACACCTTCTATGATATTGCGAAAGGTTGCCGGCAACATAAACTTCTCCATCAATCCAAGCTCTGCCCTGCCCTCTTTGATTGGAACCAGCAAAAACAAACGAAAATCATCGTAATTTTCAAGAACGATCTTGAATTTTTCTCCTTTTTCTAAAACACGTGCTTCCTGGCGGAACCAGTCATACAGACAATACCGACTCCGTCTAAGTGCATTAACATCCCGGGAAGAGATCTCTCCCCGAACGGGCTTTTCCTCCTTATTGAGATTGAATACCGCAAGAACACCGCAATCCCTGATCGTATTTAAGACCTTAAAAATATTTCCGTTTGTCTCACAATCCTCAAACAAACATTCCTGACAGGGCAAAGCCGGATTTTCCAACCGAATAATTCTGCCATCGGAAAATACCGTGGGCATGATCACCTCTTTTACACTTCTGCCCAGCTCATCGGACATATAGATCGGACCGCCGCTCATGCTGCGCAGCACAGCATTCTTTTTTGCCTGTGCATCATCAGACCACCACATATCCCAATCACCAGTATAGACCGTTCCCTGAAAAAAAGCATTATAGCTGCATTGAAGCAGATGCTGGATAAACCAGCTCCGGTTCTCTGGTTTAAAATCGCCGCTGAAACGATTGACATTGCTGTAGGTTCTGTTCCAAAAATTTTCTACCGGCATGACCATGCTGTTAATCAATGCGACGTCATAATATTTTTTTGCTGTTTGTTCTATTGCGCGATGAAGATTTTTTGAACAAACGCCAATGGAGCCCTTACGGTAAGAAAACCGTTCTGTAGAGCCCTGATTATCCACTTTGGCAAAATCGATACTACAATCTTTATAGAAGGCATGTTGAGCATCATAATATTTTTCGATTTTCCTCTTTTCAAAGCTATGCATATAACGCGAGCCATCAGGCCAAAGACCCGGAATGGTATATTCCAATAGGTCCCCATGCGTTTTTGCCAGGGGCCCGTTTGGATCGATCCCCCACCAATAGCCGCTGGTCGGATGCCATATCCCCACTGCAAGCCGGTATTGCTCCTTCAGCTTTTTTACGGCACCTTTTAATCCATTCGGAAAACGTTCGGGCGCAGCCTCCCAGCTGTTAAGCTCACGCGAATGCATTGTTTTTAAATCATTGCACGGAACATCTCCCCACATATCATCCAAGATGATCCATCGCACCGGAATATCTTTTTCTTTAAATTCCTGCGCTTTATCCAACAGATTCTGCTCAGTAACATCCATATGAAAGGCATCCCAACTGCACCACCCGAGATACTCAAATATTTCAGGATATTTTTTTGCCTTTCTAAGCTTACCGCGCTTTTTCATCTGCTTCAATCCAAAATCCACAACCAATTCAGGCAAAGCATACACATCGTTTCCAATACCGCCGATAAAAATATATTCATCGATCTGATCCTGCACCGTATTGGAATGTGCGATCAAAGAAGCCCTCCTTCCAAAAGGAAACAGCTCCGTTTTAAAATCCTTATCGCAAACGGTCATAAAGAGCTCATATAAACCGCCCCTATCAAAAACCAGCGCCTGCGTACGCTCTTTCATTTCGCTGATCTTCCTTCCGATAAAAGGACGCTGCCAAAACATGCAGTTCATAAATGCATCAATATACTTTCCCTCATGCGGCATTCCGAAATCAATGCCTATCCCTTTAAAATCCTGCAAATGAGAACCGCGTCCATACGTGCCGGAAGGGTCATACCTGCCGGTTGCTTTTAACGCAAAGCAGCCGCCCCGCTCAATCAATGTGAGCATAAGTACCGCCGTTTTATCCCGGCTTTCAAACCGCACCTCTTTTTCACCGGCCTCGACCACTGCCAAATCGATGCGGCTGCCTAAGGTAGAATTCATCCAAACACTTAAAGTAGAGAGCACCTCGATATCATTAAAATAAACGGAAATATCCTCTTTGTTTTTAAATTTGTACATAATTTTCTCCTCAATATGCAATACACAAAATATTTCTCTCAGCAAAAGCAGATACGTCCTTATTTACCGCCTGCGTTTCATCAAAACATGGCAGGTACGATCTGCCTACGGTTCTATATTTTGCACCCGTCATTCTATTATAGGGAATCAGTTCCACTGTTATCCTGTCCTTTGCCGGAGCAAGAAATTCTGCTATCCCGCTAAAATTCTCTTCGGTATCAGTCAGTCCGGGAATCAACGGCACACGTACGGTAAAATTCTTCCTGCTCTCCATTAACTGCCGTACATTTTGAAGGATCAATTCATTCCCTTGTCCGGTAAATTGGCGATGTTTGCGCGTTTGAATATGCTTGATATCAATAAAGATATCATTAATTTTTGCAATTGCCTGCTGAAAAACTCTGCCAGGAACGAACCCGCAGGTTTCTATCGCGGTAGGAAGTCCTGAAAGATACCGCAATGTTTCCCAAATAAAATCCGCCTGTTCCAGCGGCTCTCCTCCGGAAAACGTAACGCCGCCATATTTCAGAAAAGACTCATTTTTTCTTAATTGCGCCGCCAGCGCTTCCGGGGAATACTCCCGGCCGATCTTCCGCACATAATCGCCGGGGCATCTTTTCAAACACACGCCGAGCCCCCGGCATTCCTCATGCGCACATTTCTGCCGGCAAAGTCCGCAGCCGGTACATTTTCCGGTATTTCTGGCTACTTCAATCTCCGAAGAGATTCCCTCAGGATTATGACACCAAAGGCAATGCAGCGGACAGCCTTTTAAAAATACCGTCGTACGCATCCCCCTGCCGTCATGAAGTCCGAATTCCTTAATATCAAATATAAGTCCCACTATTCGCTGAATTCCTGCCTTGCAATCAAATGATCTTGATATTCTTTATCCAGTTCCACAAAATAGGCGCTCCAGCCCCAAATACGAACGATCATATTCCTATAGTTTTCCGGATGCTTCTGCGCATCCAGCATACGTTCCCGATTAATGGAATTGAGCTGAAGCTGATGCCCCCCTTTATCGATATACGCTTTAACCAGCGCTGCTACCTGCTCGATCCCCTCCTCGGTATTGAATACAGTAGAATGAAATTCCATCGTCAGCGGTCCGCCGTTGATCGCCCGCTGTACAGGGCACTTAGTAAAGGACTGGATAACCGAAAACGGTCCTTTTGATTTTACATACAGGCTTGGAGAAAAATTGGTGCCAAAAGGTTCTCCCTTGCGCCGCCCGTCAGGAGACGCCTCCAGTTCATTGGCATGCCACAAAAAAAACATGGCAGAGCCCGTACCGGCGCGGTAGATTCCTCCGCGTTCATTTTTCCTGCCCTCCAGGCTGTCCGCAAACCATCCCATTAACGCAGCGGCAATAGCATCCACGCTGTCAATGTTATCGCCCATTTTCGGCGTTTCATAGCGGCAGGCATGCAAAAGCTCCTCGTAACCGGAAAAATCCTTTTTTATGGCTTCTATCATTTGTACGGCAGTAACCGTCTTTTTTTCAAACACATGTATGCGAACCGCTTCCAGGGAATCAGCCGCAGTAGCAAGACCAGTACCGTGAATTCCAAAATTATTATAGCGGCCTCCCCTTGAGATATCGCGTGCATTTTGAATACAATCGTCCATTAAAACCGAATAAAACGGTGCGGGAACTACGTAAAGATCATGAATATCCGCGCAGATGCTTTCTGCCTGGGCATAAATCTCCTGCCTGACCTGCTCCAGCAATTCCTCAAAGCTGTTTACTTTTTCCAAATTCTGCAGCAACACATTCTGTACGGCCTTCGGATAGGACAGCGCGCCGATATTAGGAATATCCATCGCACATCCGGCGGTAATAAATTCCCAACAGGCGGCAACCGAATAATTCCGTGCCGCTCTCTCATCATACCCCAGTGCCATCAGGCCCGGAATCACAATGTCGTCATTAGAATACTGCGGAAATCCCAAGCCCGCTTTTGTAAGGCGCGTCCCTTCAACATATCGCTCAAACGGCGTATCCGAGGAAACCCGCAGATTGATTTTAGGATCAATAAGCTTCAGCTCGCAGCTGGCGCGCAGGCACATTTCCGAAAGAAGATTATAGGCATCCCTGCCTTCTTCATCCACACCGCCCAGCATCATGGACTGACCATTATCCCCCAGCTGCACGCCCACATATGTATCATTATCCCAGTTAAAGCTTAAAAAGAATTCCTCAAGCAGGCTCTCTGCCTGCTCTCTGGTAAGGATCCCAGCCTCCATATCTCTTTTTATATAAGGATACGCAAACTGGTCGAATCGGCCTATCGTATTGTGATATTCCCCCTCAGCCCAAAGGGTGTAATGCAGTACACGGAAGAACTGCAGCATCTCTAAAAACGAAGTTGCCCCTTTATGCGGAATATTTGTAAATACAGCGGCAATGTCCATCCGTCCCAGCTCCTCAGCCTCTATACGGTACCGATCACAAAGGCAAAATACTGCATCGATCGTGCGAATAACCGCCTCTAAAAACATTTTCCCCTCGGTATCGCCTTCTTTGCAGCACTGCTCAAAACGCTTTACCGCTTCTGCCCGCCGCACATCCAAACCGCAGGCTATCGTAGAACCATAATCCGCGCAAAGATTGGATACATACCCCAGCTCATGCACAAAATGTGTATTTGTAATATCCGCCCATTCTTCTTCACTGAAGATACTGGGCACATCTATTACCGTGCGAAGGAACACGATCCGCTGTTTTTTTAAAATGACCGGTTCCTCCTGGGCAAACACGTCCTCTAATCGCATAGCCATACGCATGACCGGTGCAATGGAAGGATTTGTAAAATCAGACGCCCGTGCTACATCAAAGGGACGTCTAAAGCCATGATGTGCCCCTGAAAGCACCTGATCATATAATTCCTGATGATACATAAATTTTCCTCCATTTTCAATACGCTCTATTATAGCATTAATAAAAACAGATTGCAATATTAAAATCCCGCAAACGCAAGACGGCCCCTTCTCTTTCCGGCATACTCTGTACCTTTTTCAGCATTTTTTATATCATAAATGTTTTTCATCTGAATTACAATGGATTTTCCTATTTCATTTTATGGATTTTTCAGTCATTCTGCCTTAAAACAAAAAAAACGGCTGAAATCATTTTCAGCCGTTTCATCTCGAATCTGCTTCTACACATTTTTCCGAAAGCAAGCTTACGCAGCCGGTGCTTCGGTAACTTCCTCTGTAGGTTCGGGAGTAGCAATTCTATTCTGGAAATCTTCAAACTTATATCCATCCTGGCCGATAACGCCGAATTTCAACTCCTGAACTTCCATTTTGATAGCATCTTTTCCTTCTCTGCTATACTTTAAGCAAACATCGTAATCCGCATTAACATACATATTGATCTCCATGGGACCGCTCTTATAATAGTAATGGGTCGTTTGCAGATCTGCAACTGTTTCCTCTCCCTGATTATCCATTTCAGCACCGCTTGCTTCATACTGCTTATGGGCACTGAAGGTTCCAAATACAGAAGTCTGTGAAGAAACACCAAAGCTTGAAGTACCAGCTACGTTAAAGGACTCTCCGCCATCCTGACTGATAAGATACAGTCCGCTGTAGCCTACCTCAATATAGTTGGTAGTTTTTTCCTGAGTAACCATGTTCCCATTTTCATCCGGCTCCGTTACGGTCTGTGTTGCAGAAAATTTCAGGAAATAATTAGAAAGTTCCGTATCGCTCAAACCGCTGGTGGTATCCTTATACACCGGGGGAACTGTAGGTGTAACTTCTACTCCGTCACCTTCGCCATTATTGCAGGCAACCAGCGAAAACGCCATAGCACCTACAAGAAGCATAACGAACAATTTTTTTAAATTTTTCATTTTTATTCCTCCTATAAGAAATAAATTATTTTTTCTACATTTGAATTATATAAAGTTTTATTGCCTTTGTCAACCACTCTTTTTAAGTTAAATAAAATATTAAAAGACCCTCCATGTATTATTCATACTTTATGCCGATTCCTCAAAAAAACATCCGATCATTCCGCCGAAACTCCTCTTTTTCTTAACAAATTCGCACACCACAGCGCAATGGCTGCGGAAACAAAATCTTTAAGCAGATACGGTGCAGAAACCAGCATAAAAGCATCACCCCAATTTCGGCCGGAGATCAGCCTAT
>URTC01000037.1 GCA_900550765.1 uncultured Clostridia bacterium
GGGCCTCACAAAAGCCATCTTTGTTCTACGCCCGCCAGATCGGGGAAGGCGCATTGAATATGTACATGCAGAATGCAGTAGATGAAGTATACGTCGTATACACGCACTACAAAAACGTAAGCATACAAACACCGCGGTGTATCCGCCTTCTTCCGCTGAACATCCGCGATTTCGACGATATCAGCGTCGAATACGAATACTCCGCCGATGTGCTCTATTCCCCTACCCCTGAAAAAGTATTCGACCGCATCGTGCCGCAGTACGTGATCGGTATGATTTACGATATGCTGAATCTCTCCTCCGCGTCCGAGCACGCAGCACGTATGAACGCCATGCAAAACGCTACCAATAACGCCGATAAAATGCTCCGCAGCCTGAAAGACGAATACAATGCCACCAGGCAGCTGGCCATCACAAACGAAATTACCGAAATAGCCGCCTCCAGCGAGCTGTTGCGAAGATCTGTTTAAAGGGTGAAAAATATGAAATATACAGGTTGCATCATAAAAATCACAGGCCCTGTCGTCGAGCTGCGCTTTGACCGTGGAGAGCAGCCGCCGATCAATTCTCTGGTAACCTCAGAAAACGGGCTTCATATGGAAATCGTTGCCCATAAGGGAAAGGGCGAAGTAAGCTGTGTGGCATTAGAAGCCACTGAAGGAACTGTTTGCGGCACACTGGTAGAAAGTGACGGAGAATGCATCAAGGTTCCCGTAGGAAAACCAGTGATCGGACGAGTAGTGGATGTTTTAGGGCGCCCCATTGACGGCAAGGGCGATATTCAGGCTGATGTCTATATGCCGATCCACCGCATCGCGCCTCCTTTGGAAAAGCAAAAGCCTACTACCGAATTATTGGAAACCGGAATCAAAGTAATTGACCTGCTCGTTCCTTATGCCAAAGGCGGAAAGATCGGCCTGTTCGGCGGCGCGGGAGTCGGCAAAACCGTACTGATTATGGAAATGATCCATAATGTAGCCATAAATCACGGTTCTTATTCTGTTTTTACCGGCGTAGGCGAACGTTCCCGCGAGGGCAATGAACTAATGAGCGATATGCAAAAAAGCGGTGTTATGGATAAATCTATTTTAGCTTTCGGGCAAATGAACGAGCCTTCCGGCAGCAGAATGCGTATTGCCTATACGGGACTTACAATGGCTGAATATCTGCGCGATGTACAAAAACAAGATGTTCTGCTTTTTATTGATAATATTTACCGTTTTGTACAGGCCGGAAACGAAGTAAGCGCGCTGCTGGGACGCTTACCCAGTGCGGTAGGCTATCAGCCTACCCTTGCCAACGAATTGGGAGCCCTGCAGGAGCGCATTGCCTCCACCGACGATGGTTCTATTACCTCCGTCCAGGCCGTTTATGTTCCCGCAGATGACCTTACCGACCCCGCTCCGGCTACAATTTTCAACCATTTAGATGCCATTACCGTGCTCTCGCGCAGTATTTCTGAGCAAGGTATTTATCCGGCGGTAGATCCCATTGAAAGCTCCAGCCGCGTCCTTGAGCCTGAAATTGTAGGACAAAAGCATTATGATACCGCACGGCGCGTGCAAGAATGCTTGCAGCGCTATGCAGAACTGAAGGATATCATCGCTATTTTAGGCATGGAAGAGCTTTCTCCCGAAGACCGTCTGACCGTCTACCGAGCCAGAAAAATTCAGCGGTTCCTCTCTCAGCCCATGAGCGTTGCCGAAGGGTTTACCGGACAAAAAGGTAAATTTGTTCCTTTGGAAAAAACCGTTGACAGCTTCAGCCAAATCATTAACGGCGAGGCCGATGACTTACCTGAGGCTGCCTTCTTTATGGTAGGCGATATCGACGAGGTCAGAGAGAAGGCGAAAACACTGTGAATTTTAAACTGGAAATTATAACGCCGGAAAAGCAATTTCTTGAAACACAGGCCGAAGCGGTTACCGTAAAGTGCCCTGACGGCGAACTTACTGTTTTAAAGGGGCACCAGCCGATGATCGCCGCCATTTCCATCGGCGAATTAAAGATCAAAGAAAATGGGCAATGGCGCAGTGCAATAGGCTCTCAAGGCTTTATGGAGGTACGGCCGGATGAAGTAATCATCTTTACCCAGGCCTGTGAATGGCCGGAAGAAGTCGATGAAGCACGAGCCCTGCGCGCAAAAGAACGGGCCCTGGAAAAGCTGCGGCAAAAACAAAGTATTTATGAAAGTAAGCATGCTAAAGTTTCCCTGGCACGCGCTATGGCGCGTTTGAGTGCAATTCATAAACGCAAATAGTAAAGCCTTCCCTGCAGGAAGGCTTTATTTTATAAAGGCTGAACCCGGTATTTTACAGGCAGCCTTCCTATTTTTTCTGCCGGCGGGCAGCCGCATGTTCGCTGCGCCGGTCAAAAGCACTTTGCTCTGCCCGTACAAAGAGATTTACAGCTCATTGACCGGCGGACGGCAGGAAAAATTTCGGCAAACGTAAAATGTCGTTTTATCATTTAGCAGAGGATATGCTTCGGATGGTTCAAAGAGCACGGTCACCAGTTCATCATGCCGGAATTTTTTCTTTAATTTTTCAAGTTCTTCCGTCTGCTTTAATACAACGGTCACATGTGCCGGAGGAAATTCTTTCATCAAAAGCGCTAAATAGTAAAAGCTTTGCCCCGTTCCCGCGCGCCCGGCACACGCATAAAGCTGTTCCTGGGCCTTTCGTTCAATATCACGGTCCTCAAACAGCAGAGAGAGTTTCACCAGATTATAAGCCATTACCGAATTGCCACTGGGAACCGCGCCGTCATAAAATTCCTTTGTTTCAAAAATAAGCTCTCGTTCCTCTTTGCCGCTGAAATAAAATCCACCGTATTCGGCATCACTGAAATCAGAAATAACTTTTGTGCACAGGTCCAGCGCCTGAACCAAATAGTCCTGTATAAAAAAAGTTTCATACATCTCCAGCAATGCAAAAGCGGTAAACGCATAATCGTCCAAAAATCCTTTACTGCTGAGAATACCTTCGCAGCTTCCGTGAAAAAGCGTTCCCTTTCGGTAAAGCTCTGCATTCAGAAAGGCTGCGCATTCCTTTGCAGCGCTGCCGTATCGTTCATCCCCGGAAGCACGATACAGCCGTGCCAATGCCGCTATGGTCAGCGCATTCCAGGCGGTAAGAATTTTTTTATCCGTCTGTAATTCCATCCGTCGGCAGCGATACCGATATAACTTTTCCAGTGTCTCCTTTGAGGCCTCCTGCGAATCTGCTCCCAGCAGATTCGGAATACTTCTCCCCTCAAAATTCCCCTCCGGTATAACACCGTAATTCCTGCAAAAGCTTCTGCCTTCCTCCGTACCCAAAACATCCAGGATTTCCTGGGGTTCAAACACATAATACCTGCCCTCGCCGCCGGCACTATCGGCATCCTGTGCACTAAAGAATACTCCTTCAGGCGCAGCCATCTCCCGCAAAAGATAATCTGCGGTTTTTTCTGCTACTTTTTTATAAAATTCATTCTGTGTAATAAAAAATGCTTCCGTATACGTTAAAATCAGCAAAGCATTATCATAGAGCATCTTTTCAAAATGAGGTACAAGAAAATACCGGTCTGTGGAATACCGGCAAAATCCATAGCCGATATGATCAAAAATACCGCCGCGGTACATCTGCCGCAAGGTTTTTTCCACCATAGATAAAATCCGAGAATCTTCTGTTTTTTGTGAATACGCCAATAAAAACAGCAAATCACAGGGCATAGGAAATTTGGGGGATCGGCCAAACCCCCCGAACCTATCATCAAAGCTGCTTTTCAGCACCGCTGCCGCCTCTTCCGCTAAAGAAAACTCTGCTTTACGTTCTTCTTTTTGCTGTTTTGAAAAAAGCAATGTAATCTCCTGTGCAGAGGAAAGCAGTGCTTCTCTATCCTTTTGCCATCGGTCTTTTATTGTAAAAAGCAAATCCATAAACCCTGGTAAGCCGACGCGGGCCTTTGGGGGAAAATACGTTCCGGCAAAAAATGGTTTTTGATCCGGCGTCATAAAAATGCTGGCGGGCCATCCGCCGCTGCCAGTAAAGGCCTGACACACAGGCATATAAGCACTGTCAATATCCGGCCGCTCCTCACGGTCCACCTTAATGGAGATAAAATAGCGGTTCAAAAGTGCAGCTACAGCTTCATCCTCAAAGCTTTCATGGGCCATTACATGGCACCAATGGCAGGTACTGTAGCCAATACTCAAGAATACAGGTTTATCTTCCCGTTTTGCTTTTAAAAAAGCTTCCTCCCCCCAGGGATACCAATCCACAGGATTTTCACTGTGCTGCAAAAGATACGGACTGCTTTGATCGGCTAAATGATTTTTCATATTCCTCACCTCAGCACTATTATTTCCTGTTTTACCTTATTTTTTCAAAAATCACAAAACAATAATATGCTTTTTCTTGAATCTGCCGCCAAACTGTGCTAAAATAAAAAAAAGATCGTGTGGTGAGCAGCAATGAAAATCTTTTATGAAAACTGGCATGACCGAATCCACGTAGCAAAACGCAAGGGCTTTGCTTTTGCTAATCATATGCATGATATGGTGGAGATCGTGTATCTGACAAAAGGAACCGTGGATGTCAGTTGCAACGGTGCCTGCTACCGACTTAGGCCGGGCGAACTCTTTATTGTTTTTCCCAACCTGATGCACGCATACTCCCATACGGAAGCCGTGGCAGGCTACTTTGCCATCTTTGAATCAAATATCCTAAAAAGCTTTGGGGAAAGCTTTTCCTCCCGGATACCTGTGCATCCCATCGTGAGTGCAGAAGCTCTTTCACCTAAAATTCCTCTGCTTTTTGAAGAAGCGATAGAAACTTTTGTCAATGACGGGCCCTTTAAAAACCAAAAACTTTTCGCCTTAATGATACTGCTGCTTTCACAGGTATTGGAAAAACTAAAATTTTGTAAAAATAAAACTCTAAATATGGATACCGCCTCTCAGATTTTTGCCTACTGCAATGAAAACTTCAGTGAAAGCATCCATCTGGATTCAGTAGCCGACGCGCTTTCCATCAGCAAATATCATATTATTAGAATTTTCAGAGAAAAGCTGAACACAACCTTTCAAGCCTATATCAACAGACTCCGCATCGAAAAAGCAAAGCAGCTTCTAACAGAAACTTCCGATTCCATTACAGAAATTTCCATAAAAACCGGCTACAATACGATCCGCAGCTTTAATCGGGCTTTTTTAGCCGATACCGGACTTTCTCCTTCTCAATACCGGAAGCTGGAAAAATAAAAGTGAAATTTCGCCACTTTACGTCTAATGGCCTTTCAGAAAATGTCTTGCATTTTCCGAAAGGTTTTTTTACACTTATTTATGAGAAAATAATAAATTTTTTTTGAAAGGAAGATGACTATGAAATTTATAAAAAGGCTCGGCGCAGTTGCATTAGCTGCAGCAGTGGCATTGTGCATTTTGCCCTCACCTGCTGCATCGGCCGCAGCCAATCCCAATGGCAGCGCCGTAGCACGCCAAATTATGGATGAGGGTATGGTGCTTTTAAAAAACCAGAACAACGCCCTGCCATTAACGCATTCGAAAACGATCGCACTCTTCGGGGAATCACAGGTAGCGGCATATAACAATTCCGTCGATACGCTGACGCCCCAGAACGGCTATATTGCATTTGGTGCCGGTTCCGCCAAAGCACTGGGAAGTTCAAAAATGGTCGCACCGCTGGACGCGTTCCGCGAAGCGCAGAGCAATGGTGAAATCACCCTTTTTGAAGAGCTTTCTCAAAAATATGAAGCAAATCCTAAATATATTCCGGACGAAGCCATGTATAATGCTGCAGCTGCGGCCTGTGATACCGCAGTCGTCTTTATCCGCCGCTGGGTAGGAGAATGCATTGATATGAAAAAAGAAGATTGGTATCTGTCTACAGCGGAAAAGCAGATGCTGACAACACTCACCCAAAAATTTGCCACGGTAATCGCCGTGCTGAACACACCCGCACCAATCGATACTTCCTGGGCTGTAGGTGACGTTCCTGGCATCGATATCGATGCCGTACTGTTTGCCGGCTATGGCGGCGCCCAGGGCGGCTACGGAATTGCCGACGTCCTTTTAGGCAAAGTGAATCCCTCCGGTAAACTAGTGGATACCTATGCCAAAGATCTGTATGATTATCCTACTACAGAAACCTTTTTCAGCAATAGCACCGTGGAATACCGCGAAGATATTTTCCTGGGCTACCGGTATTTTGAAACCTTTGACCCTACATATTCCAAAGTCAATTATGAATTTGGATTCGGCCTTTCCTATACGGATTTTACTTTGACGACAGAAGATTTTTCTTCTGACGGCGAAACAGCAACGATAAAAGTAAAAGTAAAAAATACCGGCGCAGTTTCCGGAAAGGAAACCGTACAGGTGTACTTTTCCGCACCCCAAAAAGGAACAGGAAGCGCCAAACTCAGTAAGGCCGCAAAGGAGCTCTGTGCCTTTGAAAAAACTAAACTCCTTCCCCCCGGTGCTGAACAAACGCTTACCCTTACCTTTGCGATAAATGACATGGCGCAGTATGATGATACCGGCGCTGCCGGCCATAAATCTGCCTACATACTGGAAGCCGGAGAATACGGTATATTTGTAGGAAACTCTATTAAAGACGCGGGTACACGCCGCGCCGGAACTATTGTGATCGACGAAGTAAAAGTAATAGAACAGCTGACCGAGCAGTGCAGTACCAATCTGAACGAACGTTTAACTGCCGACGGCACTTATGAATCCCTGCATCAAAGCACCCCGGAAAGCATCCTGCTGGAAGCCGGCGGAACCCTGACGGTTGAAGCAGAAAACTATATCTCCACAAGCTCCTCCAACCAAAATTATAAACCAACCGCCGAAAGCTTCAGCGGATACCTATATCAGCCAGAAACAGGCTCCTGGGAAATGTATGCGGGCAAAAGCTTAGGTACACTTTGGCCTGCTGACTCCAACGCTGTTTATCAAATAGAAGTTGAGGAGGCCGGCGTCTATGCCGTCACCTTCCGCGTTGCCTCAAATTCGGAAAACAATAGCTTTGATGTTTTAACTTCCACTGACGGCAATACATATACTTCACAGAATCTGCCGATCTCCATGCCCAACACCTATGCATTGGGCGGAAACAAATCACAATATTTCAGCTTTATGGATATCAGCGGTTATGCCCTTTCCCTGCAAAAGGGAACCAACTATATTAAAATTGCCAAGAAGGGCTCCAGTACTGCGCCGAATATCGATTCCTTCACCCTTTCCGGCGATACTATCTTTTGCGAGGCGGAAAATTTTATTGAGGCCGATTCCTCAAATAATACCTATAAACCTAAAAAAGAGAGTTTTACCGGCTATCTTTACAACGCTGCGGCAAATTCCTGGCAAGCATATTCAGGGGAAGTCCTTGCGCAAATGTGGCCGGCCGGTTCCTATGCAATCTATCAGATCCATGCGCCGAAGGACGGTATTTACGGCCTAACCCTCCGGGTAGCATCCAATAAAGATACCAGCAGCAATTCTTTCGGTATCGCTGTTGCACCGGAAAACGGCAATTTCACAACAAAAGAAATCTCCATACAAATTCCCAATACCAATACCCTTTCGGAAGGAAAAAGCCAGTATCACAGCTATATCGATACACAGGCCTGCGCCGTAGAGTTGCATGAAGGAATCAATTACATAAAAATATTCACACTCACCACGAGCGTTCCCAATATCGATTCCTTTACATTTACTTTAAAAAAAGAAGAGCTGCGCTATGCAGCAGCAGGATATCTCTCAGCCGATTCCGACACCGCGGCAAAACCCAAAATCGAAAGCTTTTCCGATGGCTGCCTGCGCAGCGAACCCTCCAATACCTGGGAAAGTTACAGCGGAAAAGCCTTGGCCAGTATGTATGGAGACGGCGCTTCCGCGGTGTTTGCGCTCCAAGTTCCCCAAACCGGTCAATATTCCGTTCGTTTCCGTATCGCTTCGGGGCGGGACAATGCTGACAATTCCTTTGATATCGCGCTTTCGGATGACAACAGTGTGTATACGCCGCAAAACCTTTCCATTGCTGTACCCAATACGGCTGCATTAAGCGGAAAATACACATGGCACAGCTACTTCGATACACAAGAGTATACCATATCCCTGCAGGAAGGAATCAACTATCTTAAAATTTTACGGAAGACTACCGCAATTCCCAATATCGAATCTTTTGTTCTCTCCCTGCAAGCGGATACCCCCGGCGCCGCGCCGCAGGAGCCTGAGCAAACGGGAGATATCATAAAACTGGAAGATGTTTCCGAAGGCAGAGCCACTTTAGAGGACTTTACCGCGCAGATGACTACCGCGGAATTGGCAACATTCTTTGTCTCCTACCGCGGCGCCGGGGCCGGAGGGGCCGGCGGCAGCGACGAAGTCTGCACCTAATACGGAATCAAGCGCATCAATATGTATGATGGACCCAGCGGGCTGGGCAGCA
The DNA here is from genome assembly GCA_900550765.1 of uncultured Clostridia bacterium. GTDB lineage: Bacteria > Bacillota > Clostridia > Christensenellales > QALW01 > UMGS1322. The sequence goes on from URTC01000037.1 coordinate 8,460, forward strand.
GCGGAACCTCCTGGCCGTGCCAAACGATCGTAGCCTGCACCTGGAATGTAGACTTGGCCAGCGCTATGGGCCTGGTAATCGGCGCCGAAGGTTATGTAAACCGCGTAGACCTTTGGCTGGCCCCCGGCCTCAACCTGCATAGAAATCCGCTGGCAGGCAGGAACTTTGAATACTACTCCGAAGATCCCTATCTTACTGCAGTTTTGGGTACGGCCGTAACAAAAGCAGCCCAGAGCATGGGCTTAGGCGTATGCATCAAACACTTTGTATGCAATGAAAAAGAAGCGGGCAAATTGGGCAGCGATTCCAGGGTATCAGAACGCGCCCTGCGGGAACTGTATCTATATCCGTTTGAAAAAACGGTAAAAGAAGCAAAGCCTTTGGCAGTTATGAGTTCCTATAACATTTTAAACGGAATTGCCGTTTCGGAAAACGCGTCCCTTTTAACAAACATCCTGCGCGGCGAATGGGGCTTTGAGGGGTTTGTTTCCGGTGACTGGAACAATAATAAAAATGCTGTTGCCGAAGTAAATGCCGGTAATACCGTGCGTCAGCCGGCATCCATGTGCAATATTGACGACCTTCTCCAGGCAATCCAGGCAGGAAAGATCACCCGTGAAACCTTGGAGGCAGGCGCACAGGATATTCTGTATTCCATAATGCGCATGCGTGCTTATTATACAACAGTAAATCTGTGCGGCGGGAATCATACGTTCACAGACGGCATATGTACACGCTGCCACTGTGTAGACGAAACACGTATATCAGGCTTAAACACCATATTGCTGCAAGTATTAGATGACAGCTATAGTCAAATAGTTCCGCCCTCTGAAAGCAGCAGCCCGAAAGACGCGGGCGATATCAGCCTTATCCTCCTTCTCGCTATGCTGACCGCCTGTATAGGAGGAACTGTCATATTGTTGATTAAAAAACGTAACGTCTGTAATCGCTAACCTTCAAAACCTATGCCAAAAACTTGGCCGTAAAAAACACAAATAATTTCCAAAATCCCCCTTTACGGGGGATTTTGGTCGTTTTAAAAAAGTTCCGCACCTCTTTTTACTTTTCTGATTCTTTCATTTTTTATAGCAAAATTCTTTTTTTTCTGAAAGGATATGCTATAATAAGAAAAAAGTCCCGCAATGAAAGGATAACAATGAAAACATTAAAGCAGCATTTAAAAGAACAAAATTATATTCCCATGCATATGCCCGGCCATAAGCGCAACGAAGAGTTTTCCATGCTGGATGGTTATGATATTGATATGACTGAAATCAGCGGCTGTGACGATTTATATCATGCCGCCGGTGTTTTAAGGGAATCCATGTCCCGTACGGCAGAACTGTATCGGTGCCGGCGCAGCTTTTATCTGGTAAACGGAAGCACCTGCGGTATTTTAGCGGGCATACACGCTGTATGCAGTAAAAACAGCAAGCTCATCCTGGCGCGCAATTGTCATAAAAGTATATATCATGCGGTTGAACTTCTGGAGCTGCAGCCGGTATATATCTATCCCGAAACA
>URTC01000038.1 GCA_900550765.1 uncultured Clostridia bacterium
GGGTTGACACAGCGTATCTTGGCTACGTATAATCTTGAGGTTGATTTGTTCTCATATTGAGATACGCGGGCCTGGCCCCATCCCCGGATTATCCGCTTGCCGTCTGTCATGTCGCCGCAGATGGCTTGCCGGAGGGAAAGCGTCCGGGAAGACTTCCGTCATTGTCTTCGGGAGTCAGCAAACCAGGCCGCCCGGCGAACAGTCGATACCCGCCCTACAAAGGCATGGGGCCGGCTATGCCCAATGCGGCCAGGCACGGACCATTCCGGCACCGCCTGTAGCTAAAATCAAATCACATTCCTTCATAAGGTAATTGGTCATATCCAAGGAAGGAATATCGATCCATCCAATAATATCCTTCGGTGCGCCTGCCGCCTCAGCCGCTTCAAGCACAATTCTTGCTGCTTCTATCGTACTTTTCTTCGCTCTGGGATGCGGGCTGATTACCATACCGTTGCGGGTTTTTAAGGCAAGCAGCGTTTTGAAGATTGCCGTAGAGGTCGGATTGGTTGTGGGAATCACTGCCGCAATCACCCCTACCGGCTCGGCAATTTTTTTAATACCGTAAGCCTCATCCTCCTCAATCACACCGCAGGTTTTGGTATTTTTATAAGCATTGTATATATACTCCGACGCATAGTTGTTTTTGATAACCTTATCCTCAACAACGCCCATGCCTGTTTCCTCCACCGCAAGTTTTGCCAGCGGAATCCGGGCTTTGTTGGCAGCCATAGCAGCGGCTTTAAAGATTTCATCTACCTTTTCCTGTGGAAATTCAGCATATTCTTTCTGAGCAGATTTTACATTTTTCAATCTCTCTTCCAGCTTTTCCACGCTATCGATCAAGGGATAATCTTTTGCGTTCATATTTTAATCCTCCATTATCCTATTGCCTGATTTACTCTAACAATATTTTAATATACCCGATTTAAAATGTGAAATGCAAAAACAATATATCGATATGTTTTTATCGATATAATATTACTTTATAAAAAGACGTTTACTTTGGGTAAGTGCAGCGATAAACCGATTATCTACCGGTGTAAAACGATATTCTTTTTTAAAGATCAGCACATCCCGAAATCGCTGCTTATTCTCCGGACAACTCTTTTGAATAAGCCCGAATTTTTGCAAAATATCCTCCGGAATAGGCGATCCCAGCATAAATGCTTCCGGGAGCTGCGCAAGTAATTCGAACTGACTTTCCCTATCAAAAATAAAAATCCGCTTTTTTACTTTAAAAAGACTGCTGTCCTTTTTCATTTCCGCAGCAGAAGCGGAAGGAACATATTTATCCCCATATACGATCTCCGTTTTATCTTCAAGCTCTGCGGACCCAATGGTCTGCAATTCTGCCAATCTGCTTGCCGCCGAAACAGTAACCACCGGACTGAACTCACAGATCAACTCTGAGACCAGGCCTTTTTCTTCCATCATACTTTTAAAATTTTTATCATATCCCGTTTGATACCGCAAAATCCCCAATTTATACTCAGCGTTTACCACATTATTAATCGTACGCATAGAATTGGTTTCTTTATAATAAATTTCCGAGCATTCCTCGCTGCCCAAGCTTTTGGCAAATTCCGTAAACGCATGTGAAATATAACTGACCCTGGGGACGGATACTGAAAAATTCTGCTGGCCTGTTTTCTTTTCCATATACATTCTTTCCACAGCGTCAACCTGCGAAAGGATCTCTCTTGCGCGCTCAAGAAATTCTTCTCCCTGGGCGGTAGGCACAATTCCTTTCGACGTCCGACTGAAAATAGCAAACCCCAGATTTTCCTCCAGTTCCTTGATTGCGCGGCTTAAATTCGGCTGACCCATAAACAGGTTTTCCGCCGCTTTGGTTATGGAAGACGTCTTTGCAACCTCTATTGCATATTTTAAATGGAGAAGATTCATTGTTTCTCTCCTTTATTTGTTTTTAAATGTTTACAAAGCACCGCTAAAGAGGATGCAAGATTCTCATTTTCCACCAAGACCCCGGCAGGCACTTTTAAAACCGTCGGTGCAAAATTCCATACGGCTTCAATACCGTAAGAAACCAGTTCATCGCAAGCCGTCTGCGCGGCAGCAGCCGGTACAGTAATAATGCCCAGCTTAATAGAATGCTTTTGGCAAATTTCTTCCAGCTGCTTCATGGCAAGAACAGGTTTTGTGCCGATGCAGCTGCCAACCACCTTTGGGTCTATATCAAACGCAGCAATCACATTCAAGCCATAATCCAAAAATCCGCCATAAGAAAGCAGCGCCTTGCCCAAATTTCCCGCGCCGATCAGCACCGTTTTATTCTCTTCGCCACAGCCTAAATACGCCTCAATCTCACGGATCAGCTCCCGAGTCACATACCCCGTTTTCGGACGGCCGCTGCCGCTGACAGAACCGATATCCTTCCTAACTTGAACATCATTGAGCCCCAGTGCTTCGGCAATAAGTGTGGCGGAAATATTCGCTGTATCCGTCAGCGTTTTTAAATAATGCAGATAAATCGGCAGCCTGCGCAGCGTCTGGATTGAAACATTTTTATTTTCCATAAAGCATTCCCTGTTTTTTACAAATTTGCATCCCTGCAAAGCTTAATTTTATTATACACAAAATCTATGCTTACTGCAATAAAATTCGTGTTTTTTCATACTTTTTCTTCTTGGTAAAATCAGTAATCACACCGCAAAAAAAAGCGGCTCAAACGTTTTGTCCGAGCCGGAAAATTTTATTCTTCCTTTTCTATTTTATCAATTCTTTCAGAAAGCCTTTTCAATGCCTGTGCAATGGGATCCGGAATATGGGTGTGATCCAGAAGCTCTACTTTTTCACCGGCTACACGTACTACTTTTGCCGGTGCCCCTACTGCCGTAGCATGATCAGGAATTTCATTCAACACTACCGCATTTGCGGCAATCCGGCTGTTATCTCCCACTTTAAAGGGACCCAACACTTTTGCTCCGGCTCCGACAAGTACGTTGTTTCCCAACGTAGGATGTCTTTTTCCTTTCTCTTTGCCGGTACCGCCTAAAGTAACCCCCTGATACAGCAGACAATCGTCTCCAATGATCGTGGTCTCACCGATCACAATCCCCATGCCATGGTCAATCACTAATCGTTTTCCAATCTGTGCACCGGGGTGAATCTCAATTCCCGTAATCCGGCGGGACCGCTGGGAAATATAGCGCGCAATAAAAAAGCGCCCGTGTTTATAAAACCAGTGTGCAATCCGGTAATCGATCACCGCCCGTACGCCGGGATAAAGCAAAAAAATGCTGAGCTTGCTTCTTGCCGCAGGATCCCGTTCTTTATAAGCGGTAAGCAGTTCATTCAGTTGTTTAAACATAGTTTTCTCCTACTTTACTTTTATATCTAAAGGCCAACGGCACTTTTACAAAGCCGCAAACCATACTACAGCATATGTCACAGCTTAAAACACAGTGTGTAAGTTTTCTCTATCCTTTTTGCCGTCCGCTCAGCTGCTGCAGCCGTTGCTTTTCTTCTTTAGGCACCCTATAGGATTCCTTTATTTTCTTCACCGCCTGCTTTTGAACAAATTCATCCATCCGGCAAATAACGGCAGCCGTTTTTTTACTATCGGTTAAAAATAATACAGAAAGCGCCCATGCGGCAGCCATTTTTGCATAATATCCCGGATGACGGCATTCCTCAATACAGGCAAGTACGCTATCAATATACACAGGATCTGCAAAATAGTCAAGAAAAATGACAAGGGCAGCCCTTACGGTAAATTCGTCTTCTGCCTGTGTCATTTCTTTCAATTTTTCAAAAATCTCTTCCCTGTGCTTTTGAATCTCCTTAAAAGCCGCACAGGTACAATCACATACGCACCAATCTTTCATTTTTCGTGTAAAACGGCAAAAATGCGTAAATTTTTGTTCAAACTCTTCCCGGCAAAGCGCAATCACAAAACCCTGAAGCATCTGTTCTTCATAGCTGTCATCTCTGGCTGTTTGCAAAAATCCCCGCCAATCCTGTTTCAGGATTTCACGGGCCATCTTTCGCAGCTGCGGCACTCTCACGCCGTAAGCCACATTCGCCCCCGGCACAAGGCGCGCATGAAAAGCCCGATAATCCGGTTCGGCCGCTTTCTCTAATTTTTTTAAAATTTCTGCATAATTTTCACTTGAATCCATATCATCACCAAAGATATTATAGCATAAAATCTACATCAAGGGAAAGATATTTGCTTGAATATATAAAAAACCTATGATATAATATGACAAGCAGTTATACGTCCCGCAGGTATGGATAATAAAGGCTCTTTGTGTGGGCAAGCCATATCTATTTTTTGAATTTTCATCTGCAAATAAGAGGTTTTTGTATGTTTTTTAAAAGGCAGGATATCGCCATTGACTTAGGTACAGCCACCGTTTTGATTTACGTAAAGGGAAAAGGAATCGTTTTGCGTGAGCCCAGCGTTGTTGCCGTGGAAAATGAAACCAATTTAGTACAGGGCGTAGGCTTCGAAGCACAAAAAATGCTCGGCCGTGCACCAGAGAGCATCTCCGTTGTCCGCCCTTTGCGTGACGGTGTGATCTCCGACTGCGACATTACACAGGAGATGCTTCAGCTGTTTATGAAAAAAGCCCTGCCCAAGCGCAGCCTATTCCGGCCGCGCATTATCATCTGCGTTCCCAGCGGCGTTACCGATGTAGAACGGCGCTCCGTGATGGGCGCAGCACAGCGTTTAGGTGCCAAAAGCACTTATATTATGGAAGAGCCGCGTGCTGCTGCGATCGGCGCAGATCTTGATATCTTTAAACCTCACGGATCTATGATTGTGGATTTCGGCGGGTGAACGACGGACATTTCAATTCTTTCCCTGGGGGCTTGCGTCATCAGTACCTCCCTGAAAGTAGCGGGAAATAAAATGGACGACACCATTGTAAAATATATGCGGCGAAAACACAACCTTCTGATCGGAGAGCGCACCGCAGAAATGCTCAAGATCAATATCGGTACCGCCTGGCCCAGAAATGAGATCCTTTATTCCGAAGTCATGGGCAGAAATCTGCTGACCGGGCTGCCTAAAAGTATTGAGGTTTCTTCTGAAGAAATCCGTGAAGCACTGGAAGAATGTTTTTCTTTGATTATCGCTGAAATCCACAAGGTTTTAGATGATACCCCGCCAGAGCTTGCAGCGGATATCGTAGAAAGCGGCATCGTGCTTACCGGCGGCGGAGCATTGCTGTTCGGGTTGGATAAATTGATTTCCTCCGCTTTTGGCTTGAACTGCTATGTAGCCGAAGACGCCGTTTCCTGCGTTGCCTTAGGCGCCGGAAAATGCTTGGATAATTTGGATTATGCTGATCCGGAATATCCCTCTGAGATTTAAAGCAGATCCTTCCCCAAAATAAGAAAAGCCTTCTGCGGCAAAACAAGCACTGCCGCAGAAGGCTTTTTGTATTCAGACAAAGAATATTTCCATTCTTTAACACCACCGGCAAAGTATTGAGCTATGCTGTAAAAATTAAAAATTCCCCATCGCACAAAAAATTTTTTGCCTTTTTCATTAACAAAAATTCTTTTTGCAGAATATAATACAGCAGTTAGGTAAATAATCATTTCGAGGTGATTTTATGGCAAAATGCTGTATATGTGATTGTGAAAAAAAAGAAAATCTTAGAATCCTGGGGAAATACATTTGTGCAGACTGTGAATGGAAGATCCTTACCACACAAGTTCATTCCAGCGGTTACAATAAGTGTGTTTCACAACTAAAAAAGATCATTCGGGTCCAATAAAGCGCATATACTGTTTTTTGCTGAAAACACAGATATATACCGCGAAAAAGGCAGACAGCTTCCTGTCTGCCTTTTTCGTAAAAAAACAGAGGATATTCTCCTCTGTTTTTCCTTTAACCTACCATACCGGATCTTTCAATACTCTGAACAAAAAATCTCTGGCAGAAACAATACAGAACAACGATCGGTGCAACGTGCATTACCGTACATGCGGATTGATACAGCGAATTCAAAACCGCGTCACCGTTTATTCCGAGCACACCCTCTACGTACCGGGCGCCCGCACCGATAATCTGCGTAGCCATTACCTTTGCCGTAGGATTCAGGAAGCCTATATAATATCGGTCATTATACTGCCATACTACAGCAAATAACAACACGGTAATAAGCATTGGCAATGCACTGGGAAGCATAACCTGAACAAACGTTCTAAAGGGTCCTGCACCGTCAATATACGCCGCTTCCTCAAGCTCCTTGGGCTGATTTACAAAATACTGCCTCAGCAGGAATACAAACAAACCGTTCCGGTACATCGTTGCCGTAGCAGAAAGCAAGCCGATCGCCGTCCAGCCCCGCGTAAGGTCGATATTCGGCACCAAATAAAGCTGCTGCCCAAAGGTAAACATATAGAGCGGGTTAAAAGCTTTATATCGGAAATACATTGACGTTGTAAGCATTTGTATCGGAACCATCAAGGTAAAGATACACATGAGAAAGAAGAATGAATTTCCTTTAAATTTAAACCGCGCCAATCCATAAGCCACCAGCGTACATGAGCACATCTGAAACAAGGCAAATATCACTGAGGAAGAAAAGGAATTCCAGTACAGCTGTGGAATATTCACAAACTTCCACATAACGATATAGGTGTTAATATTCAGCGTTCTGGGGATTAAAATGACCGTAGGATCATAAACATCTGCCGAGGTCATAAACGAAGTAATCAATGTTATGAGCATAGGATAAACGATTAAATAGCATATGCCTATCAGCAGCACACTGCGGATCAGCGCCCATATGATACTCATCATACGCTTTCCGAACAATGCCCTTTTCAGCTTTTGCCCAAAGGTAAGTGTAGGAGGTACATAGCTGTTTACTTCTTCAGCTCCGACCTCATTTGTCTTTTTCATCTCTTCAACTTTCACCATTTTCTACACCCCTTTAATTCTCATAGTAAACAAACTTGGATATGACTGCCGCAACCACGCTGATAATAATCGCGGTAATCAGGAAATACATCCAGCTCATTGCCATAAGATCTACCTGGTTCGCAACCCCATTTTGTTCATACAAATAAGCAAGCATTGGATTATTCATTCCGCAAAGCACGTCGATCATCGTGTAGATTGCATTAACCAAAATCATCGGGCTGATCATTGGAAAAGTAATTTTCCAGAAATTTTCCCAACCGGTGGCTCCCTCTACTTTAGAGGATTCAAAGATTGAAGGAGAAATCGTCTGTAACCCTGCAAGGAAAATAAGAATCGGTACACCTGAACTATTCAAAATAGTACTCAATTTATCGAACGCCGCACCGATAAACGAACCAAACGTACCACCGATCGATTCCTCAATATTTCCGGCAATATTCATTGCCTGTGCTCCCATAGATGCCATTTGGCTTTCATCAAAAGCACCGCCGCCGGTAAGCAGGGTGGCCGCAACACCGGCAGAGGTAATAACCGGCATAAACAGCACTGCCCGGGCAAAGGTCCGTCCGCGGAAATTCTGATTCAGAATATTGGCCATCAAAAAGCTGAAAATCAAGATCGAAGGCACCTGTATAATCAGCTCTTGTCCGGAAGCCAGCAGCTTGTTAATAAAGTCCGCCTTTTGCGTAATCGCCTCGATATAAGCCGTAAAACCATACGATTCTATATCGACAATACCGGTAACCGAATCGAAGGTCTGCACGTTAAAGGACAATACCAACGCCGTATACAGCGGCGAAAGTACAAAGAATATAAACCCGATAATAAAAGGAAGAATAAACAGCCATCCGTAAAGCGAACGTTTTGTCATTAATCCTAATTTATAGCTTCTTGGCTTTTTCATTAATCATTCCCCCCTTTTGCAAAGCTTTTTGCTGCCACTACGGTTCCGTCATCCGCGGTATATTCATAAGAATTATAATTCACATATACCTCAACGCCATTGCCATACGTAACCTTATTTACATTTTCAGCCACAGTTTCATGTGCTGTAATAAATTCGCCGGCGGTAGAGGAAAGAAGCGCATTATATTCTTTATACATGGCAATTGCTTCATCAAGCCACGAGGAATAATTTAAGGAATACATTCCTTCAAAGGTAAGATCCTGCACCTGATCATTAGGCTCGTAGCACCAGCGATAATACATACCCGCACCGGCCTCTACTGCCTGAAGGAACACGGTTCTTGTATCGCCGTTCAAATTAATTGGTTCTCCGGAATACTGAATGCATCCATGAATAACCATTTGATAGAACGGAACAGAGTAATCTGCCAAATTAAACATACTGCTGGTATTGCTGATTTCAAAAATGTTTTCCACATAACCGAGCATATAGGAATTAACGCCTTTTCCCATAACAGAGAAATTATTCTTATACTCCTGCGCTACCGCAGTATAGGTTTTTGCTACCTTATCTCTGTCATAAAAATCCTTAATCTTATAATTTCCTGTCAAATCTTTGCCTAAGCTGCCAAGGCTTACACCTCTTACGCCCAGTTCTTTCAGATCATCCAGTACTTTAACGGCATTGCTCTTGCTGTTGTCCTCGGCATCAATATTATAAATTACCGAAGGCGACACAATGGTTGCAAAATTTTCTTCGCTTGCCAGCTTACTTATTACATCATACTGATAATGATAGGCAATATCCCGTGTAACCAATCGGGAAGCATCCCGCAGCTGGCTATATCCGTCGAACCATTCACTTTCATACACATATGCAAGCTCTGTTTCAAAATAGAGGTTTACTCCCAAATTATCGGCAAAAGCAAGCAAATCGCTCAACCCATTCTTTCCGCCAAGTTCATTCAAAACCTTTATTTTATTAAACACAGAGTTCCGTATGCCGTTATTGCACCAGCCTTTATAGTTTACAGAAATATTCTTAATACCCGCATCACTGAGCTTTTGTATAATTTCACGGCATTGCGCAAAGGTTGTAATCGCCTTCATCTCGGTATATCCAACGCCAAGGAAGGCCGTTTTATGATCGTAAGCGCCAACCAATTCAATATTAAACGGAATCGAACTGAAATCTTTTTGACTCAGAACATTTTTTTCAAGCAGATAATTCCAGTAGTATTCCGCCATGCCGCTGTAATTGGCCTTATCGCCCTCCAACAAGGTATAGGAAACAGAAATATCAAAAGAGGACATCTGGTTTTGATAGATTCTGGACGTCTTTTGCGTAGTGCTGAACGTAAGTTCCTCATATTCGCAAAGCTTAAAAGAGGGATAGCACCTGTTTCTATCTATTACCTTTGTACTCTTTCCGGCAATATCCGCCGTAATCGTTGCCCCGGCATCTCCGCTCTCGATAATCGCAAACAAAGCGCTGTTTTCCTTTTTGATGCCGAATACCGGTAAATACGCATTCTGGTTATCAAACGGCCGCTGTTCTCTTTCGCGTCCTTGATCCAAGCCATACAGCTGCACCTTCACCGCATCGGAAATATTAGTTTTTCCATTGTTAAAGTTAATAATGGCTCCGGATCCATCGGGCACAAACATATATCCGCTTTCCGTTCTTGACGCGGAACCGAAATACTGCAAAAGGTTAATGGAAGCAATTGCAAAGGTATTTTTATCATATTGGATTTCCTCATTGGCAATGCTGACATTTAAACCGTTCTCCGTAAGCTGATAATCCAGAGGAATCCAAAAGTTCTTAGCCGCTTCTATTTCCACGCCGAATTTTTCATTCATCGCGTCACGATCCTCAAGCGTCATACCGATAACCTCGGTAAATCCCTCCTGCATCTGCAGCATAACCTGCCGGTTGTGCCATTTTGTCTGGTCGCCCATGATATATACTGTTTGGCCGTCGTTGATAAAATCTTCTATATTCGGCGCAATTGCTTTAAGCTCATCACGCCGATCAGAAGGATAACTTGCCCAAGTGGACGGCGTTATCTTTGAAAACAAACAGCCGCTGCTGATATATTTCGAAGTTGCCAGATATCCCGGTGTATTTTTCAGCGTTTCAATATACTGTTCC
>URTC01000039.1 GCA_900550765.1 uncultured Clostridia bacterium
TCACCTTCAGCGGAAGCTTATGGCTTGCCAGACGAAGCGCTTCGCGTGAGGTAGCCTCATCGATACCGTTCATTTCAAACAGTACGCGGCCCGGCTTAACAACCGCTACCCAGTATTCCGGGGATCCTTTACCGCTTCCCATTCGTGTTTCAGCGGGCTTTGCCGTAACCGGCTTATCCGGGAAGATCTTGATCCAAACCTGGCCGCTGCGCTTAATATAACGCGTCATAGCGATACGGGCGGCCTCAATCTGCGCGCTGGTGATCCATGCCGGCTCAAGCGCTACCAGACCGTAATCACCGTAGGCAATAAAGTTGCCGCGCTGGGCGGTGCCCTTCATTCTGCCACGGAAAACTCTTCTTCTTTTTACTCTTTTGGGCATTAACATAATTACTTGCCTCCTTCTGCTGCGGCAGGCTTCTTTGCAAGAATCTCACCCTTATATACCCACACCTTTACGCCGATACGGCCATAGGTTGTTGCAGCTTCTGCAAAACCGTAGTCAATATCTGCACGGAGTGTCTGCAGCGGGATGCTTCCCTCATGATAGCCCTCGCTGCGGGCGATTTCTGCGCCGCCAAGACGGCCGCTTACTAAAATTTTTACCCCTTTGGCTCCCGCACGCGTAACACGCTGCATCGACTGCTTCATCGCACGGCGGAAGGAAACGCGCTTCTCCAGCTGCTGGGCAATGCTCTCGGCCACCAGCTGTGCGTCCATATCGGGCTTGCGGATCTCCATGATGTTAAGATGAACCTTTTTGCCGAGCATTTTTTCAAGCTCTGCCTTTAAGGCATCGATACCTGCGCCGCCCTTGCCGATCAAAGCGCCGGGCTTTGCGGTAAAGATAAAAATCGTTACCGTATTGGACTTACGCTCAATTTCTACCTTAGGAACACTGAAGGCACTGAGCCTTTCTTTTAAATATTTACGAAGCTTGTTATCTTCATAGATGTTCTGGGCAAAGTCCTTGCCGGCGATCCAGCGGGAATCCCAGTTTTTGATAACACCCACCCTGAGACCGTGGGGATTCACTTTCTGACCCATTTACTTGTCCTCCTTTATTTCATCAAGGATAACCGTGATGTGGCTGGAACGCTTCAGTATCGGTGAAGCACTGCCTTTTGCGCGGGGCATAAAGCGCTTAAGCGTGGGGCCCTGGTTCGCATAAACCTCGGCAACATAAAGGTTATCTCTGTTAAGGTACGGAGGGTTGTTCTCCGCATTGGCGATGGCCGAAAGCAGAACCTTTTCCACCACAGGCGAGGCTGCCTTGGGCGTAAACCGCAGGATAGCAAGGGCTTCATCCACCTGCTTGCCGCGGATCAAATCAATTACGATACGCACCTTACGGGAAGAAATGCGGATATATTTGGCAATTGCCTTAGGTCTGCGATCGCGCGCTTCCTTGCGGGCAGCGGCTTTTTCTTTCATTCTTTTTGCCATAGCGTCTTCCTCCCCTTACTTGTTTCCTGAGGACTTTTCCGAACCGGAGTGACCTCTGAACGTTCTTGTGGGCGCAAACTCACCCAGCTTATGTCCTACCATATCTTCCGTGATATAAACAGGAACGTGTTTTCTGCCGTCATGCACGGCTATTGTATGGCTTACCATCTGGGGGAAGATCGTTGAAGATCTTGACCAAGTCTTAATAACCTTCTTATCGCCAGCGGTATTCATTTCTTCAACCTTTTTCAGCAAACGCTCACTGACAAAGGGACCTTTTTTTACTGACCTGCTCATAATGAGCCTCCTTCCGATTTATTAGCCGTTACGGCGCTTTACGATATATTTATCGTTCTTGTTTCTCTTGTTGCGGGTCTTATAGCCAAGCGCAGGTTTTCCCCAAGGAGTAACCGGGCCCGGACGGCCAACAGGTGACTTTCCTTCACCGCCGCCGTGGGGGTGGTCACAGGGGTTCATAACAACACCGCGAACCGTGGGGCGAACGCCCATATGGCGCTTTCTTCCGGCCTTGCCGATCGAAACGTTTTCATGGTCCAGGTTGCCCACCTGACCGATGGTAGCCTTGCACTCCATCAGAATGTAGCGAACTTCGCCGCTGGGCAGACGAACCTGCGCATACTTCTCCTCTTTGGCCATCAGCTGGGCCGCATTGCCGGCCGAACGAACCAGCTGGCCGCCCTTGCCGGGGGTAAGCTCGATGTTATGGATCAGCGTACCTACGGGAATGTTTTTGATCTTCAGCGCGTTTCCGGGCTTGATATCAGCGGTTTCACCGGCGCAGACCATATCGCCCACGTTCAAACCCAGGGGTGCCAAAATATAACGCTTTTCGCCGTCCACATAGTGCAGCAGCGCGATATTGGCCGTGCGGTTGGGATCGTACTCAATGGAGGCAACGCGTGCCATGATATCTTCCTTGTTGCGTTTAAAATCGATGATTCTGTACTTTCTTGTATTGCCGCCGCCATGATGACGAACGGTTAAACGGCCAACATTGTTCCGGCCGCCGCTCTTGCTTACCTTCGCAAGCAGAGAGCGCTCCGGCGTGGTTTTTGTGATTTCTTCAAACGCCGAAACCGACATAAAGCGCCGTGCGGGCGAGGTTGGCTTATACTTTCTAATAGCCATGATTCAACTCCATTTCTCAGCGACGGGAATTTAAGCTGCTGTGCCTGTCGCTGCGAGTAACGCGCAGCAGCCTGTTCTTTTAAAGTTAAGCCATACCCTCGAAGAACTCGATGGCCTTGGAATCCTTTTTCAAAACGACATACGCCTTTTTCGTGGCCGAGGTCCTGCCCTCATACCGGCCCATGCGCTTGATCTTTCCCTGGGTGGTAACGGTGTTTACCTTTTCCACCTTCACGCCGAAAATCTGCTCAACTGCCGTTTTAATCTGGCTTTTGTTGGCCTTGGGCGCAACTTCAAACACATAACGCTTTTCGCTCATCATCCCGTAGCTCTTTTCGGTAAGCACGGGCTTGATAATGATATCCTCATGGAACATTATGCATATACCTCCTCAAGCTTTTTCAGCGCCGCCTTGGTAAGAATCAGCTTCTCATGATTCAGCACGTCAACGACGTTAAGCGTGTTTACCAGGCCTGTTTTTACGCCCGGAATATTGGCGGCGGCCCTTTCTACATTCACGGCGGGCTCTTCATTAATGATATAAGCCTTGCCTTCTACCTTCAGGTTGGCAAGCACCTTTACCATCGCCTTGGTTTTTGCTTCAATCTCCAGCGCGTCAAGGATAATGATATCCTTATCGGCAACCTTTGAGGTAAGAGCGCCCTTCAGCGCAAGCCGTTTTACCTTTTTGGGAACGGTAATGGAAAAATCTCTTGCCTTGGGGGCAAAAACAACGCCGCCCTTATAATACTGGGGTGCTCTGGACGAACCCTGGCGGGCGCGGCCGGTTCCCTTCTGACGGACCGGCTTTTTACCGCCGCCGGCAACCTCACGGCGAGTGAGTGTTCCCTTTGTGCCCTGACGCTTGTTGGCAAGCTGGGCGCGAACCACCTGATGAAGCACGTGGGTATTGATATCGGCTTCAAAAATCTCTTTGCTGAGCGTTACCGTACCAACCTTTTCGCCTTCAATGTTATATACAGCTACTCTTGGCATAGCTACTTACCTCCTTACTTACTCTTTACCGACTGCTTAATGGTAAGCAGTGCGCCTGCCGCACCGGGAAGCGCGCCCTTTATCAAAAGAACGCCGCGCTCGGTATCAACACGAACGATCTCAAGATTCTGAATCGTCACCTGCTCGTTACCCCACTGGCCGGGCATATGCTTATTCTTGAACACATGGCTCGGCGAGGAGCTGGCGCCCATGGAGCCTACCACGCGGTGGCTTCCGGAGCCGTGCGCCATCGGGCCGGTGTGCTGGTTCCATCTTTGAATTACGCCGCTGAAGCCGTGACCCTTGGATTTTGCCGTTACGTCTACCTTATCGCCCTGGGCGAAGATATCGCAGGTAATCACGCTGCCGACCTGATAGTCGGCGCAGTTATCGAATTTAAATTCCCTCATATAGCGGGCGACGGGAACATTTGCTTTCACAAACTGGCCCTTATCGGGCTTGTTCACGTTCTTTTCCTTTACGGCGCCAAAGCCAACCTTCACGGCGTCGTAACCGTCTTTTTCAACGGTTTTGATCTGTACTACCGCGCAAGGACCGGCCTGAACGACTGTTACAGGAACTACGGTACCGTCTGCGGCGAAAATCTGCGTCATGCCGACTTTCTTACCCAAAATACCTTTTGTCATCATCGTTCATCCTCCTTACAGTTTAATGTTGATGTCAACACCGGCGGCTAAATCCAGCTTCATCAGCGCATCTACCGTTTTGGAGCCGGCGTTGTAAATATCAATGAGACGCTTGTGAGTACGAAGCTCAAACTGTTCCCGGCTATCCTTATATTTATGAGGAGCACGAAGAATCGTTATCACTTCCTTCTCCGTAGGAAGGGGAATGGGGCCGCTTACCGTGGCGCCCGTTTTTACTGCCGTATCCACAATCCGCTCGGCCGCTTGGTCGATCAGGCTGTGATCATACGCTTTCAACTTGATTCTGATTTTTTGCGATGCCATTTATATACCTCCTTACAGTAGCTCAAATACACTGTTCCGTGTGTGCCGCTTCTTAAAATTTAAAACGGCGGTGTGTATCTGGCTGTTCGTCCGATTTTCGGACCATTGTCCACGGAAATTACCCGCGCTGAGGGCGGCAACCTTCCGCTTCATACCATTTACGCCGACAGGCGCAGCTGCTCCACCGCACAGAGCAACGGATTTAGTATATAACAAAGCTTTTTTTTGCGCAACCATTTTTTTCTTTAAATTGTGAATTTTTTGTAAACATTGGCCGTTTTCACAAAAAATCTGCTTTTTTTGCGGCCGTGCTTACATACATTTTATAAAACAAGCGCTGAGAAGAACCGCACGCCGGCTTTTCTTCAGCTGAAAAGAGGAACAAGCAATATGCCCATGATATCCGTAAAATGCCCAGGCAGAGCGATTCTGGCGGTGAATAATTCCTTTTCCGGAGAGGTTCTGCCGAACCACTCCGTTTCCGTTCCGGCAGGCAGCGGTACCACATATATTTCCGCCTACCCCTTGGAAGAAGACGCCCAGCCGGTTTGGGTCGCTGTGGAAAATGACGGCTTGCTCCTGCACCTCGCTCCGTGCTCCGCGAGGCTCTGCCGCTGGAGCGATGAGATCTATGAACTGGAGCTGTGCATCAAAAAAAACAAAAAAGAGCTTCCGCCCCTGATCCTGAATGAAAAAAAATGGGGCGCTTCCTTTGCAGGCATATGCGCGGGCTTTTTTGTCGCCGAGGATGAGCGCGGCGCACGGCGCTTTTTTCAGTGCGAAGAGCCGATCGACGACTTTTCCGTACTCTCCTCAGGATATGCCGCCCTGCAAAGCGGCAGAAAGCTCACAGTCGTCGACCGGGAAATGACGGCGGTGCTGTCTTTGGAGGTCAATACCTTTTCTGTGGAAAGCAACCGGCTGCACCTGCGCTTTTGTCCCGGTGGCATGGACAGCTACGAAATTCGCCAAAGCTATAATACCGCCACTATGGAGCTGACCGAAAGCGTCATTGAGCGGCGGGAAAGCGAAACCGAGCTCTCCGCGATCCGCTGTTTCTGCGAAGCTGTACGGCTGAACCTGAAAGAAGAAGCGCTTTCCTTTTTAACGCCGGAGCTGTCCCGGGACATGAGCTTTGAGGAAATCAAGGAATTCTTAGGCCCGTTTGACTCTATGGAAGAGGTGCGCTATCTCCCCAACTCACCGCTGCATTCCGTAGCCCTGCGGTATGCAGTGGACGCATGCAACTTTCATTATCTTTGTTATGAATTCAATATTATCTCCGGCGGCCGGCCTTTAATCGACGATATCGCCCAGCTGTAAAAAAACATTCCGGAACCGCCGCCGCCGAAAAAAGACTTCATACGCATACCGCTTTTTTAAGCGCCCCCGCTAAAACCCCTTTCGATCCGGTACGATGCCAAAACGATTGTACAGGCGGTTCTGATTAAAACCCAATAGCAGGAAATCCCCTTTCACAGCATAAATTCTTCCGCCTTCCAGCCAAAACTCCAGTTTTAAAGAACGGCCCTTTAGCTCCCGGGCGGTTCTTCCGTGCCAGGAAAGCAGATGATCCGTCTCATCCCCGCGGAAAACATCACAGTCGGCAAAAGAAAAGCCATCTACCGGGTGAAGCGAATCATCGCATAACTGAAACAGCAGCCTTCCGCTGCACTGGGCGTTAACGCAAAGATCGCCGTTAATAAGCAAATTCCGCGTACGCAGCCGCCCGACTCCGTTACTCTCCAAAAAAATAAATCGGTCCTTTTTCAGCGTAAAGGAGGCAATGCATCCTAACCCCCGAGTGCGGAAGCCCCCGTGCTCATTCTGGGAACACGCAGCAAAGATGCGCAGTTGTTCGCCCTGGACAAGCATACTGTTAGCAAAAATACAGCCGTAAGAAGGCGCATCGGGCGTCCCATTGTGTAAAAACGGCTTGCGCAGCGACCGCTGAAAATGTGTACCATTCAGGCTGTAGACAAGTTCAGGATACATCCGTCCGCTCTCATTGATTGCCTGCACGCCGTCAGCCACAGTCGCCGAACCGGGCGGATTAAAATAAAGCCACAGCAGACCTATAGCATAATTTTCATATTCAAATACCGGCATTCCATAAGTTTCGCACAGCGGTGCGTCCAGAGAATCCGCCTGCACAGCTAAAGTCACAGGAGAAAACGTACGCCAGTCGGCTGTTTCGGTAATGCATATTCTCCGCTCCGCCCAATGCGGACGGGTGGTAATCATATACGTTTCCCTTGCCGGGGAATAAAAACATCCCATACCAGGCTCGGCGCCGTCAGGGTTCCACGTGGTGTCCAGCCTGCGCCAAGCAAGGCAATCGGGTGAAACAAAAATTTCATCGCGCACGCGCAGAGCGTCCAGATCATACCGGCAGTAAAACAGCTTATAACGTTCTTCCCGCGGCGCACGCAAATCCTGATACACACAGCCGGTTTCGCCGCTGCAAAGGGGAAAAATCTGATTGCGCAGCTTTCGGCCGGGAATCTCAAGCAGCCGGGTGGTATCCAGCGGCTGCCACGCACGTGCATCCGGACTGTGCGCGGCACAGAGAAAAATATCGTCTGAATCCGCATCCAGCATATTATAGAGCATCCAATATTCTTTTTCATGAAAAAACACATTAGGCAGACCGCCGCAAAGCGAAAGGCCGGAAGGATCGTGATAAACAGAATCCGCATCCAAAACCGCCGGGCCATAATCGCGGCTGAGATTCTCACGGTTTTCCAAAGCCTGATCATCAAAAAATAAAAGCAAACGGGACATATGCGCACCACCTTCCAAGGCCTGTTTTTTGCTATTATAGCACAGCACGGTGCCGAAAACAACAAAAAGAAAAAAATACCATGAAAAATTTTAAGCTTTTGGCCAAAAAAGCCGTGCAAGATACGCCATAATGTGATATAATTGTTTTTGCGCGCGTGTAGAAACAATACCGTGTTTATATATAATAAGGTATGTACATAAAAATACAAGCCGCGTTCTATTTTTCAATCTTTTTAGGGGGATACTACAATGGCTTTAACAAAGGAACAAAAGCAGCAGGCTTTTGCCGAACTGGGCCGCTTTATCGAAGAGATTAAAGATGAAAAAGGCTCGATGATGCCCATCATGCAGCAGGCTCAAAAGCTGTTCGGATGCGTTTCGCTGGAGGTGCAGGAATTTATTTCTCAAAAAACCGGTGCTTCCGTAGCGGAGCTCTACGGCATCGCCACCTTCTACGCGCAGTTCACGCTGGAACCCAAAGGGGAAAATGTAATCAGCGTCTGCCAGGGAACCGCTTGCTATGTAAAAGGCAGCCAAGCCGTGCTGGATGAGGTAAAAAATATTTTGGGCATTAATGCCGGCGAAACCACTAAGGACGGCAAATTCAGTATACAGGACACCCGCTGTCTGGGCTGCTGCGGTCTTGCTCCGGTCATGGTGATCAACGAGGACGTTTACGGCCGCCTGACCCCCGCGGAGATCAAGGGAATTTTAGCCAAATATTAATGGATATTTTTAGCTTTTGCCAAAAAATGCAGCTGGAAGTAGTCGCAGAGGCCGGCAGACTGGATGTCAGCGGTATATTCTGCAGTGATCTGGTCAGTTGGATTCTCGCCCACGCAAGGGCCGGCGATGCGCTTTGCAGCGTGAATGTCAATGAAAATATGCTGGCTGCAGCAAAAAAGCTCAATCTTTCCTGCGTGATCGCCTGCCACGGGTCTCCATGTGAGCATCTGCAGAAAACCGCGGCCGCTCGGGAAATCTGGCTGCTGCGCAGCTATGAACCCATGGCAGAGTTGGCAAAGAAAGCCCTGGAGATACTGAATAAATGAGAGATCTAGCCGCGCACACGGCGGATATCGTGCGCAATGCACTGGACGCCGGTGCAAAAAATATCGATATTACACTAAAGGCGGGTCAAAAATGGCTGCTGCTCGCCATTTCTGATGACGGCTGCGGAATGGCTCCATCTGAAATTCGGCGCGCACTTTCTCCCTTTTATTCTTCCAAAGGAAAAACTTTCGGCTTCGGGCTTCCGCTTTTGAAGGCATCTGCCGAGGAAGCTGGCGGATTTCTTCGCCTCTGTTCCCAAAAAGGCCGGGGAACGCTGATAAAAGCAGTATTTTCCAAAGCACATCCTGACAGAAAACCCATCGGAAATATGGCCGAAACCATCCTGGTTTTAATGCAAAGCTGCCCGGAAGTCAATTTTCGCTTTACCTGCTGCGGCAGCGGAAAGCGCCTGTGCCTGGAAAGCTCCCAGGTGCTGCAGATGCCCAACGGCAGAATTTCGCCCCAGGCAGCGGATGCGATAAAAGAAATTTTAAAACAATATAATCTATAAACAGAAAGGGCAATTCGGTATGAGAACATTAGCTGAACTTACGGCGATCAAAGAGAAAAACAGACCTCTTGTTGCTATGCGTGAGGGAAAGGACGATATCCGCGTGGTTGTGGCCATGGGAACCTGCGGTATCGCCGCCGGCGCACAGGAGGTACTTTCCGCCTTTATACAGGGCGTGAATGAGCAAGGCTTGTATGAGCATGTTTTAGTGCGGCAGTCCGGCTGCGTGGGGTCCTGCGCACAGGAGCCTATTGTAGAAGTTTACCAGGACGGCAAGGAAAAGGTAACTTATGTGAGCATGACGCCTGAAAAGGTAAAGCGCGTGATCACAGAACATCTCATCGGCGGCAAGCCGGTGGCCGAGTACATAAAATAACGGAGGATAGAGAAAATGTTTCGTTCACATGTTTTAATATGCGCCGGTACCGGCTGCACCTCTTCCGGCAGCGCACAGGTTGCCCAGGCTCTGGAGCAGGCCTTAGAGGAAAAGGGTCTGGAAAAAGAAATTAAGGTAGTAAAAACAGGCTGTTTCGGCCTCTGCGCGCTGGGTCCCATTATGATTGTTTACCCCGAAGGTACCTTTTACAGCCGGGTAACACCGGAATTTATTCCCGAAATTGTGGAAGAACACCTTATAAAAGGCCGTCCGGTGGAGAAATATATATATAATGATTCCGATACCGTGCCCGAAAACGGCAAAACGGCAAAATTAAGCGATATCAAATTTTATAAAAAGCAAAAGCGTGTGGCGCTGCGCAACTGCGGCCTGATCGATCCGGAAAACATCAATGAATACATTGCCCGCGACGGCTATATGGCCCTTGGCAAGGTTTTAACGGAAATGACCCCTGACCAGGTCATTCAAACCATGCTGGATTCCGGCCTGCGCGGCCGCGGCGGCGGCGGCTTCCCTACAGGTATGAAGTGGAAGTTTGCCAAAAACAGCGGTTCAGACAAAAAATACGTGGTATGCTATGCCGACGAGGGGGATCCCGGCGCCGTTATTGACCGTTCGGTTT
>URTC01000040.1 GCA_900550765.1 uncultured Clostridia bacterium
CGGAGTAATTCCACTTTGCTCCGGTTTACTTTTATTTTTGCGGGAAAATCCTCCTCTTTTCAGAAATCATACCTTTGTATTTTCGACACGCAGCTTATTTCTGACTCTTTACAAAAATGGATCTCTATCAATTTTTAAGCAATCTGTTGACACAGCAAGTACGGCTCTTGATTTAAATGCTCCTACGGCATCTGTCTTTTATATTTTCTCAAACCGTTCCATTCATAATGACTGTAACATTCCTATGGAGGTACGTTAATGCAAGCGTTAGATAACAATTTTTTTGAATTATATAAAAGCCTGGACAACTGCTGTAAAGACATGTATTCCTGCCGCAACGGCGTCAGCGAATATATTTTACAGATGGAACAATTGGCAGATCAGGGAAAATATAGAATTCCTCTCTGGGACGACGACTATAAATTGCTGAAGCATCTGCGGTGGATTCGCAATCAAATTGCGCACGATTCCCATGGAATTCAGTTTTGTAAGCCGCACGATGTCGATGCCATACAAAATTTCTATAACCGACTTCTTTCCGGACAGGATCCCCTGGCACTGCTGCGAAAAAGTACGGAAACACCCCCCTGCAAAAGAGGAACTGTTCCGTATCGTCATAAAAAAGACCGTGCATCCGCTACTGTTGCTCTTACTATAAGTATCATCGGTCTTATCGCTGCTGCAATAATTCTCTTTTATTTTGCTGCTTGCTGATTTTACCAATCCGTAACAAACTATAAAATAAAAAAATCGGAATGTACGTAACGCATTCCGACGTGGTGGGAACAATAGGGCTCGAACCTATGACCCTCTGCTTGTAAGGCAGATGCTCTCCCAGCTGAGCTATGCTCCCGAACGCTTTTTTAAAGCGTGGTTATTATACTATACTGCAAAATCATTTGTCAACTGTTTTTTACGACAGTTTTACCATATCTTTTTTCAATTTTTTAATAATGCGTTTCTCCAACCGCGATATGTAGGATTGGGAAATTCCCAGTTTATCGGCAACCTCTTTCTGCGTCAGTTCACAGGGACAGTCGATTCCGTAACGCAATTTAATAATTTCCTGCTCACGCTGATTTAAATTCTCCAGCACTTTGCGCAGTGCCTTGATATCATCGCGCTCATCCATATCACGATATACTATATCCGGTTCCGTACCGAGAATATCCGAAAGCAACAGAGCATTGCCGTCCCAATCGACCTTCAGCGGCTCGTCAAAAGACACCTCACCTTTTATTTTAGATGTACGCCGCAGGAACATCAGGATTTCGTTTTCAATACAGCGGGAAGCGTAAGTAGCTAACCGAATCTGCTTTTCCGGATCATACGTGTTCACCGCCTTGATCAGCCCTATCGCGCCAATGCTGGTAAGATCCTCCACCGAAACACCGGTATTTTCAAACTTTTTTGCAATATAAACTACCAAACGCAAATTATGCTCTATCAATTTGGAGCGTGCGGCATTATCGCCGTTTTTTAATCCCTCCAAGGCCTGGGCTTCCTCCTCGCCTTCCAGCGGGGGCGGCAGTGTTTGACTGCCTCCCACATAATATATGCCCTTTCTGTTAAAAAGTTTCTTAATTCGATCAATCAGCTTTTTTAACATCATACACACTCCCTGATAAGGTCCGGGTGCAAAAGCGCCCCAAAGCCATTTTGAAATCCGTGATCACAAATTGCTACCACACACTTTAATTCCACTGTTTTTTCCTCATACACAACCGTAGCTTTTTCCGGAAAAAAACCGATCAGCGCACCTTCATTTTCCACGGAATGAAACGGAATCACCAGCGGCTGCACAGGCAGATTCTCTAACCTTCCGAGAGCCTTGCGCTCTACCAGCACAACGGGTGTATCTTTATAATACAACGAATTTCCGCTGTCTACCAATGCCTTGATCTCTGCCCTTGCTCCCCTATCACCAAGAATCAGCCGCGCAGTATTTTCTTTCAGCCGGCGTCTGGCAAAAAAAGCCGATGCGCTTTTATATAAAAGAAATGCACAAAAGGCGGAGCACAAAACAAGATAGATAACAGCATGATCACTGTACAGCATCATTCCGGTATCCGCAAACAAATTCTGCTTCAAAGGCAGCAGGGTCTTGACTGCACCGTACAGTGCACAGGTCAAAAGAAAGGCTGTTAAGGTTAAAGAGACTATCGCCTTCCCTTTTTTTTGCCGGAAGCATATTGCCAGCATGGCCAACAGCACAACAATTTTTAACACCATCGTTTGAAACGGCTGCCAAAGCGGCATCACGCAGGCATAAACTGCCCCGAATCCTGCCGCCAAAAAAGGATGTTTTGCCGGCAGAAGCGTCATTTTTGCGCAGATCAGCAAAATAAAATAATCAACGATAAAATTTTCGATCAGCACAAGCTCCACATAAACAGTCATCTCTCTCACATCCTGCACATATTCTATCGTTTTTCTTTTAAAAATAATGTTGTTTTACATAAATAAAAAAGCACTTTTTATATACAAATATGTAAGTTGTCCGCCGCTGCTGTAAGGTAAAAAAGCATCCGTATAGGAATCTATACGGATGCCTGTACTCTCTTTTTATCAAAGCGAACATTTTGCGCAAAAGCAATTACTCCTCTTCTATCGCCGCGGGTTTTGTAAGCACTGCAGCAATAGCCTCTATCGAAAATTTCGGTTCCCGTTGATACGTATACAAACCGTTCATCTCCTGTTCCACATCATAAAGCTGCGTATAGCATAGACCAAAGAGCTTTTGATTTTCCATCAATGCACGCGTAAGGCCGGCAAAGCGATCCAAGAACTCCTTCTCACTCTTCGGTGCCGTACCGTAACCCCAGCCGGTTTGATCCACATTCCATCCAATCCCGCCGTATTCGCTGATCATTACCGGCTCACCGTGATATTTCTGACGGGATGAAAACCGATCCTCCGGCGTACCCTCGGTACTTAACTTTTCATACGCCTGCCGCAAACTTTCAGGTTCCTGCCGGTAATCATGCAGACAAAAAACATCGGTCTTTACATGGTAATTTCCGCTGGTATCAATGCACGGGCGCGTAGGATCCGCGGCTTTGGTTATATCATAAATACAGGAAAGCGTAGCGTCAAACTGCTTCCTTCCCTCAATATCCCACGTTTCATTAAAAGGGCACCAGCCGATGATAGAAGGATGATTTCTATCCCGCGCCAGCACCTCCAGCCATTCTTTTGCTACGATATGCAGTGCTTCCGGACGGGAAATATCCACGCCCCAGTTGGGATACTCCCCCCATACCAGATATCCGGCTTTATCACAGTGATATAAAAACCGAGGCTCAAATACTTTTTCATGCAGGCGTGCCCCATTAAAGCCCAGCTGCTGGGAAAGCGCAATATCTTTTTGCAGTGCTTCCTCATCCGGCGCCGTATAAATGCCGTCAGGATAGAACCCCTGATCCAGCACCAAACGCTGAAATACGGAACGGCCGTTGAGCAAAAAGCGCATGCCGTCAAAACAAATATTCCGCAGTCCGAAATAGCTATTGACCGTATCCTCTTCAAAGGTCAGCTTTACATCATATAAACGGCCGCAGCCGACTTCCCACAAATGCTTCTCCTTTAGGGCAATTTCAAAGCAAGCCTCTCTGCCGCTGATAAACATATTTTTTTCTCCCATAGGGCTGCCTTTATAAAAGCACTCGGCTTTTAAATTTCCGGGGGCATTGGTGCTTACGGAAAGCTGCACAGAACAGGTATCCGTATCGGGAACGATACGAAATGAAATAATCCGCTTTTTCGGTACAAATTCCAGCCAAACTGTTTGCCATATGCCGGTAGTACGCGTATAAGAGCAGCCATAAGAGAAAAAACGTTCACTTTGCTTTCCGGTAGGCTGCAGATGCGAACGCGTCCTATCCACCGCTTGAACGGTAAATACATTATTCCCCGCAACAGCATACGGCGTAATATCCAGAAAAAAAGAACTGTAGCCGCCGGAATGTCTCCCTGCTTCCCTGCCGTTTACAAATACTGCCGTCTCATAATCTACCGCACCAAAAAGCAGCAAAACCGCTCCTCGAAGCTCTTCTTCTGAAAGCTCAATGTGCTTTTTATACCAAACAGCCTCCATAAAATCCGTGTATCCAATACCGGAAAGCCGGCTTTCCGGACAAAACGGCACGAAGATCTCCTTTGAAAAATGCTCTTTTTCTACAAAACCCCGCTCGAAACCGGAATTTGCCGGATCCATTTCAAACTCCCATATACCGTTTAAATTCCGCCAATTTTCACGCATCCTTTGCGGATCAGGATGTTCGGGCCTGGGAATCAGCTCCATTTTATTTTCCTCCAAACAAAAATTTTCTTTATTATTACAGAGAAATCCTCTGCGCACAAGATAAAATCATACGGAAAAATTGACATTTCCTATGGTTTTTACTATAATAAAAATATCGAACAGGAGGTATTTTATGATACAGATCACCCGTATCCGTCACTCCTGGCCCGAGGCTGACGGCGTCATTTTAGACCGCCCCCGCGGCTCAGAAGAATATATTCTGCTGCATTACCGAGAGCCTTTACTTCTGCTGTACCGAGGCCAAAAATTGCTTACCCGTCCCCATGCTTTTCATGTTCTTCCGCCGCATACGCCCCAATGGTTCCAGGTACAGGGCGGCCTTGTTCATGACTGGATCCACCTCACCGGCGACGTTGCCGAGCTGATGCATCATTTTGGGCTGACACCCGATACCCTGTATTACCCCAAAAACCCCGCGGAAATCACTGCGCTCGTACATGATCTTGAAAACGAATTCTCTGCCGGACGAGCTTTTTATTCTGATGCGATACAGGCAAAGCTCTCCCTTCTCTTCCTTACAGTTTCCCGTTCTCTTACCGAAAGCAAGCCTTCTATATCGGCCGATCCCCAAACAGAGAAACGGCTGCGGCAGCTGCGTATGAAAATGATGCTCTCCCTACAAGAGCAATGGAATGTAAAAAGAATGGCGGAAACGGCTGCAATCAGTCCCTCATGGTTCTATCCGCTGTACCGATCCGTTTTCGGCATCAGCCCCATCCAGGATCTGATTCTGTGCCGTATAGAAAAAGCACGGGAGCTGTTAGAAACCCAAGATCTCTCTGTCAGCGAACTCTGCTGTTTGTGCGGGTATTCCAATGAATATCATCTGATTCGGCAATTCAAGGCTGTTACCGGCACTACCCCCAAGCAATACCGAATGAGATTCCGGCAGTAAAAAGTTTCTTTTTAAAAAACAGCACTTTCCAAAACTTCGGCAAGAATTTTACGAAAAAAGACCTGCTCCGCACAGGTCTTTTTTCCGTATATTCTGTATTTTCCAAAAAATCTTTTATCTAAGCACCTGAATACTGAATAACGCTTGCAACATCATAATCCTTTAACAAATTTCTTCCGCCCAAATCAGAAAGCTCGATCAAAAACACCATTTTCTTTACCGTGCCGCCCAATTCCTCAATCAATTCAGCACAAGCCTTTACCGTACCGCCGGTAGCAATCAAATCGTCAATAATCACAACCTTTTGCCCGGGCGCTATTGCATCTTTATGGATCTCAATTTCTGCAGTACCGTATTCCAGCGCATAGGTTTTAGAAACGGTCTCCCGGGGGAGCTTTCCTTTTTTGCGAATAGGCACAAAGGGCTTTTTCAGCTTATAAGCAATCGGCGCACCAAAGATAAACCCGCGGGACTCCGTTCCCGCAATGACGTCAAACTCCACATTTTCCAACAGTTCTGCCATCTTCTCCACAGCAAGCTGGAACCCTTCCGCATCCTGAAGAACGGAAGTAATATCCCGGAAAATGATCCCCTTTTCTGGAAAATCCGGAATACTTACAACATAATCAGCAATTGTTTTTTTCATTTTGTTCTCCTATCAGCCCTCCGGCGGTTCCGCGTTTAAATCGATATTTTTATCATACGGTCCCAGACCAAGCTCCTGCGGCAGCCGGTAATCCGGCAAATTATCCCGTTTAGTAAACACCTCACGGATGGCTTGCAGATACTGAAAGCCTCCGGAAAGATGCGGTGCAATATAATGGCCCTCGCCCCACTCGTTCCAGTTATCCATCATAATAAACCGTTTCCCCAGCGCTCCGTCCGGCATAGAATCGGCCAGACCTTTCACCTGTTCCAGCAGCGTACGCCAATTTTTAGGCGTAAGCTTCCAACGAACGATATGCTTCATACGCTCTTCGTTAAAACGCCACCACGGATATGGATCCCACGACTGCGAGCAGGTAAGAATTGTAAAATACGGATCAAACTCCAAATGATTTTTCATTAAATACATCTGCCGCTCCAGCACTTCCTCCTGCGTCGGCAGCGACTGCAGGGTATGCCAGCAATACGCAAACGTCTGTTCAAAGCCGGCATCCTTATAATTTTTCAAACTCTCCCAATTGTCATAGCGGTGCTCCACCTGAAAAATAATGCCGTTAAATCCATATTCCTTAATCTTTTCCCGGCAGGCATCCAACGCCTCCTTCAGCTTTTCCGGACCGCCCATCTGGTTGATAATATGCTGAGAATAATCATACACAAAAAGGACCGGTTTATTATCGATTTTTAAATAGTTGGGCTGGGTAAAATAATTTTCCACCCAGAAAGGAAGCAGATTTTCCACCAAATCATGCTTATCCTCCGCTACGCCGGCATTATCGCCCTCCCTCATAAAAGCAAAATCCATCAAATTCTTATATCGGGCATTTTTTAGGCCACTATCGATCTGATGTGCCAGAAACAGGGACTTATTCGTAAGAGGATGGCCTACGTTATCCTGATTGCGGTACCAGCAATAGATAAAGCAGTTGATCCCGTGTTCCCTTGCCCATTTGATCTCCCAATCCGTCACCTCGGGGTTGGCTTCGTCATAATAACCGATTAAAGGCGTACGTTCCGGAAAATCTACTATTTTTTTAAATCCTGAATATCCGTTGCTTTTTACCGCCCAGCCGGGATAATAATGGCAGGCGATATAATAATCGCTTGAAACAACATCCGGTTCCGGAACATAATCGGCAAATTTTATATTATACATAAGAATCAGCCTCCAAAAATAAATTTCACATACCACTATACCACATTCATGCTGCAATTTCAACATTAAAATAAAAGAAATTTTTATTTATTGTATGTGTTTCTGATTGAAAAAACGGAATCCCCTCCGGATCCCGTATAAAAATAAAATGACAGAGTTCCCGAAATCGTTGTATAATAATAAAGTAAAAAATTTTTGAGGTACATTTTTATGGCAAAATGGGAACAGACCTTTACCGGCGATTTTGACGCTTTGATAAAGAAAATCGAAACAGGAATCCTCCAAGGCAGTACCTCTGCCAGTCTGGAAGACAGCAGTGATTTTATTGGCACAAACGCCCGGTGCAGCGTGCGTGTATTCGAACGCTACAGCTATATCGGCGGGAACCGGGTCAGCCTCAGTATAACGCTGTTTCAGGCAGACGGCGCCATTCATCTTTCCGCTATTACGGCCGGGGGAAGTCAGGCGCTGTTTTTTAAAGTCAATACATTCGGTGAAGAAGCTTTTTTAGATAAGCTGCGCGAACTTTTTTAATTTTTCTACAGAACAAATTGAGAAATCCTATTGTATGCATATATGCCAATAAATACATATATTTAAAAAGGAGCAGATATTTATGCTGCCTGCTGTCGTCTTAACTGCCATGCATTCATTAGAGGCCGCCGGGTTTGAAGTTTTTGCCGTAGGCGGGTGCGTCCGCGATATTCTACTGAAAATACCGCCGCACGACTGGGATCTGACCACTAACGCACTGCCGGAGGAGATCATGGCGTGCCTTTCAAATTTCAAGCAGATCACCACGGGCCTGAAGCACGGAACTGTAACGGTTTTAATCGATCATGAGCCCATTGAAATTACCACCTACCGTACCGACGGAAATTACCCCGACCATCGCCACCCGGAAAAAGTTTCTTTTACGCAGTCTCTATCCGCTGACCTGGCTCGCCGTGACTTTACCGTGAATGCCATGGCAATGGACCGGGCAGAAAATGTGTATGACTTTTTTGGCGGAAAGGCGGATCTAACCCAAAAAAAGATCCGCTGCGTGGGCGATGCGCAAAAACGTTTTACAGAAGACGCCCTGCGGATTCTGCGCGGAATACGGTTTGCCTCAGCAGAAGGATTCACCTTAGAACAGCAAACCCTTGCCGCAGCTAATGCTCTGGCCGCCAGTTTAAACTGCATTGCCCGCGAACGCATTGCGGCAGAATTAAAAAAAACGCTTTCTCTTCCTAATGCGGGAAGCGTTATACAGCAAACATTGCCCGTCTTTAAAACCATATTCCCCTCTCTTTCCTGCTCCCGACAGCAATGGGCGCTTATATGCAGTTATATCAAGGCCTCTAACTGTCGACCGGAGATCGCTTTTGCGCACCTTTTAACTTATACGGACTTTGAAAAAGAGCTGGCGCAGCTAAAAATAGAAAATATCCTGAAGAATAAAATACGGATCCTTTTAGAGAATAAAAATTCTGTACCGGAGAACAAGAAAGCAAGTCTTGCATGTCTTATGTGCCGGTTAGGCAGAGAATATACCTTCCTTCTGGTGGAGTTTTTTATCTCCCGCGGAGAACTGGATTCCTCCGTGCGTAAAACGGCCGCCCTTGCCGCTGAAGGCTGCTGCTCGCTTCAGGAGCTGGATCTCCGGGGCGACGATTTAAAAGCCATCGGCTATAAAGGCCGTGAGATTAAGGCTGCTCTTTTAACGCTGCTGACGGCCGTTGCAGAAGAGAAATGTGAAAATAAAAAAGAAAAACTGCTGCGTTATATAAACCAAAAATAATATTTCCGCCAAAACAGGAAATAATAAAACCAACCCATAAAAAAAGGAAGCTTTTAGAATGAGTTGGTTTGTTACTTTTTTAGAGGGGATTCTCTCATTTATCTCTCCCTGCACTCTGCCGCTGGTACCTGTATATATTTCCTATTTTGCAGGAAGCAAATACACACGCGGTCGTGCGCGGGTATGCTCGCTTCTATTCGTTGCGGGCTTTTGTATCATCTTTGTGATTCTGGGTGCCTTTGCGGGAAGCGTCGGGGCGTTTTTAACGCAATATAAAACGGTTCTTAATATTATCTTAGGACTCATCATCTGTATTTACGGCCTTTCGGTTTTAAATATTCTGCATTTGCCCATGCCTAAATTTTCTCCTAAAAATATAAAAATGACCTCTATATTCTCTTCTCTTTTGCTGGGAATTGTATTTTCCCTTGCGCTTACCCCTTGTACCGGCGCCTTTTTAGGCTCAGCACTGATGCTTGCAGCCAACGCGGCAAGCTTCGGCCGCGGAATTCTTTTGCTCTTTACCTATTCCTTAGGCTTAGGGCTTCCTTTTATTTTGGCGGCATTGCTTACTGACAGTATTTTTTCTGTTTTCTCCTCCATTCAAAAGCATCGCATCGCAGTCGAACGCATCTGTGGTGTTTTTCTGATTATTACCGGTATTCTCACTGCATTGGGCCTATTCATCGGTTCATTCCTTTCCTGGGAGGTATAAATGAAAAAAACAATCGCTATTTTTTCCGTATTCACCGTTCTCTTCATTGTATCGGCACTGCTATACGATTCTCTTTCCGGCTATTCTGCACCGGAGGATGAACTGGTTTATTTTCAAACCCCCACGCCAACAGCGGAAGACACACCGGCTTTAACTTTTGAAACCGAAGCGCCCGCCGCAACGAACCTGCCGGCTTCTCCTACAGCTGCTCCGCCACCTTCTCTTCCTGCGACCGCACCGCCGCTGCCGACCCAGGACCCAATCCTTCCCCTGCCAGATCCTACGGCACCGCCACCACCATCTTCACAACAGACTTCGGCAACCAA
>URTC01000041.1 GCA_900550765.1 uncultured Clostridia bacterium
CAAGGGATTCTCTTCCCGCGCGTTTATGCTGGCGCCCCTCATAGAGCATCGGCATAATCACGGTGATTCTTCTGGCCTTTCCGCCGATAGCCGCAATGATGCGCTTTAAGTCGGCATAGTGGTCATCGGGACTCATAGGAACCTGCTGGCCGTACATTTTATAGGTTAGGGTGTGATTGAACACATCGCAGATGATATAGATATCCAACCCCCGCACGGATTGACGGATCACGCCCTTCGCCTCGCCGCTGCCGAACCGCGGGCAGGATATATCAATCATATAGGTATCGCGCTCATAGGCTACAAACCTTGCGTCGTCCCGGAATTCACTGTCACGTTCCTTGCGCCATTTGGTCAGATAGTAGTCAATGCGCTTTCCGATTTCCTCGCATCCGGGCATGGCAATAATCCCAAGCGGCGCAAAGGGAAGGCTTGTAAGGTTTTCTAAATAGTCGGCCATAAAAGAAGTTCCTCCTAAACTGTTGTTCCTTTGTTCAAGCATAATTATACTATTTTATAGCCTTTTTGTAAAACGTATCTGTGCGTATTTTTGACCTTTTTGTAAAAAAAGAAACAGAGCCAAAGCTCTGTTTTCAAATGTTGGAATATATAGGTCTTTAAAACAAACCCTTTTTCTTTTTTCCTTTTTCCGTACCGCTGAGTTCTTCCTGAAAAGCCTTGAGCAGATCCTTTTGCTTATTGGTAAGGCGCTTGGGTACAGTAATATTGACCGTTACGTACAAATCCCCTTTTATTTGGGTATTGATGCGGACGATACCCTGGTTTTTCATACGGAAGCGCGTGCCCGGCTGCGTACCTTCGGGGATTTTTAAATTGGCGGTTCCCTCTAAGGTGGATACCTGAATTTCTCCGCCGAGCACGGCAGTGGCGTAATCGATATCCATATTCAGGAACAGATCGCTGCCGCGGCGCAGGAAACGGTCGTGGTCCGCAACGGCGATGCGTATGTACAAATCACCGTTGCCGCCGCCGCGCCTACCCTGTTCGCCCTCGCCGCGCAGGGTAATGGCCTGGCCGTTATCAATACCGGCGGGGATGCTGACGTTCAAAGTACGCCTCCGGCGTATACGGCCCTTGCCGTTGCAGCGCGAACAGGGGTCTTTTATGATTTTTCCCGTTCCGCGGCACCGGTCGCAGGGGCGTGACGAAGCAAAGCTGCCGAAAATCGTATTCTGCTGGGAATGTACCTGCCCCGTGCCATGACAGATCGGACAGGTCTCCGGCTGTGTGCCGGGCTTTGCCCCGCTGCCGTGGCATACGTCGCATTCCTCTTCCCGCAGGAGCTCTACATCCTTTTTCGTGCCGAAGGCGGCTTCTTCAAAGGAGATTCTGAGATCTACCCGCAGATCATTGCCGCGCTGCGGCGCATTCGGATTCCGGTGCTGCCGCGCATTGCCGCCAAAAAGGTAGCAAAAATATCGCCGAAGCCGGAAAAGCCTTCGCTGCTGTAGGTATAGCCTCCTCCGCCGAAGCCCTGAGGACCGTCATGACCGAATTGGTCATAATTGGCTCTTTTTTGAGGGTCGGAGAGCACATCATAGGCCTCGTTGACCTCTTTGAACCGGGCCTCGCATTCGGCATCACCCGGATGCATATCCGGGTGATACTTTTTTGCCAATTGGCGGAAGGCCTTTTTTATTTCGTCCTCGCTGGCGTTTTTTTGTACGCCGAGCACTTCATAATAATCACGCTTGTTCGCCATATCAACTATTATTTATCCTCGTCTACAACTTCGTAATCCGCATCATAGGTATTGCCGTTTCCGGGATCTGCTCCGCCGGAAGTCTGAGATTGCTCCGCGCCCGGTGCGCCCTGCGCGCCTGCCGCCGCCTGTGCGGAAGCATAGATTTTACCGAAGATCTCCTGGCTTACCTGCGCAAGCTTGTCGGAGGCCGCCTTTATCGCATCGGTATCGGTGCCGGCAAGCGCAGATTTCACTGCGTCAATCTCCGTTTGGATCTTAGCTTTATCATCGGAAGCAATCTTATCCCCCAGTTCATTCAGTGTCCTTTCGGTGTTATACACCAATCCATCTGCCTGATTGCGTGTTTCTACGCTTTCTTTATTCTTTTTATCCTCAGCCGCGTACTGCTCAGCCTCTTTTACGGCCTTATCGATTTCCTCATCGGAAAGGTTGGTGCTGGCGGTAATGGTGATATCCTGAGAATTACCGGTGCCCAAATCCTTGGCCGAAACTTGCACGTTGCCGTGGGCGTCGATATCATAGGAAACTTCGATCTGCGGTACGCCGCGGGGCGCCGCGGGGATACCGGTCAGCTGGAAGCGGCCCAGCGTCTTATTATACTGCGCCATTTCACGTTCACCCTGCAGCACGTGAATTTCTACTGAGGTCTGCCCGTCGGCCGCAGTGGAGAAAATCTGACTCTTTTTCGCCGGGATCGTGGTATTGCGCTCAATCAGCTTGGTGCATACGCCGCCCAAGGTTTCAATACCAAGGGAAAGAGGCGTTACATCCAGCAGAAGAACATCCTTTACCTCGCCGCCGAGTACACCGCCCTGAATGGCCGCGCCGATGGCAACACATTCATCGGGATTGATGCCCTTAAAAGGCTCTTTGCCGGTGATTTTCTTCACAGCCTCCTGTACGGCCGGAATTCTGGTGGAACCGCCTACCAGCACTACGCGGTGGATATCGTTCATCGAAACGCCCGCGTCGCTCATCGCCTTATTCACCGGATCCATCGTCCTCTTTACCAGGTCGCTGGTCAAATCGTCAAATTTAGCACGGGTCAGGGTCAGATCCATATGCAGCGGACCGGCCGGGCCCATGGAGATATAGGGCAGGTTGATGTTAGCTGAAAGCGTGCCGGAAAGATCGATCTTCGCCTTTTCCGCTGCCTCCTTCAGGCGCTGCATGGCCATTTTGTCCTGAGAAAGATCAACACCGTTGCTCTTTTTGAATTCAGAAACCATCCAGTCCATAATATGCTGGTCAAAGTCGTCGCCGCCCAAATGGGTATCGCCGTTGGTAGCCAGCACTTCAAACACGCCGTCGCCGATTTCCAAAATGGAAACGTCGAACGTACCGCCGCCAAGGTCATAAATCAAAATCTTCTGATTTTCTTCTTTATCCAAGCCGTAGGCTAAAGACGCGGCCGTGGGCTCGTTGATAATACGCAGCACCTCAAGACCGGCAATCTTGCCGGCGTCCTTGGTAGCCTGACGCTGAGAGTCGTTGAAGTATGCCGGAACGGTAATAACCGCCTGCGTAACGCTTTCGCCCAAATAAGCCTCAGCGTCGGTTTTCAGCTTTGTAAGAATCATCGCGGAGATCTCCTGCGGTGAATAGCTTTTTCCGTCAATGGTGCGTTTGTTGGCAGTGCCCATTTCACGCTTGATGGACATAACCGTGTTATCCGGGTTTGCCACCGCTTGACGTTTTGCAATAGCGCCCACCAGACGTTCGCCGTCCTTAAAGGCCACTACTGAGGGTGTGGTTCTTGCGCCCTCGCTGTTGGGGATAACGACGGGCTCGCCGCCCTCCATTACCGCCACGCAAGAATTGGTTGTACCTAAATCAATACCGATAATTTTGCTCATAATCTATATCCTCCTGAAAAAAATCAATAAATATTATCAAATGGTTACCTGAACCATTGAATAGCGAATAATTTTTTCGCCGATCTTATACCCTTTAACCAGTACGGCCGCTACGGTGCCCGGCTTCTGCCCTTCTGTACAGGGAACCTGCATCACGGCGTTATGACAGGCGGGATCAAACGGATTGCCTAAGGCTTCGATCTCTTCAACGCCGAGATCGGCCAGTGCCTGCGTCATCTGCTTCAGCACCAGCTCCAGGCCTTCCATCAGCGTACCTTCGGTACCGTTTTCGCGTTCGGTTACCAGCGCGCGCTCCAAATTATCCATTACCGGCAAAAAGGTCTTTACCACCTCTGCCTTGCCGTCGGCCATAGCGTCGGCGCGTACGGAAGCATTCCGTTTACGGTAATTATCAAAATCTGCCTGTATCCGCTGGGCAAGCAGCAGATATTCCGCTTCCTTGTTGTTGGGAGTTTCTTCTTTTTCTTCTGCTTCAGGCTGAACATATTCGGCCTCAGCTGTGTTTTCTTCTGTATCTTCCGCTTCCTGCTGCGGAAGTTCTTCTTCAATCGGCTCGTTTATATTTTCATCCTTCTTCTTCTCTTTCACTTGTTTTCTCCTCCAATGCTGTAGTTTCGGTAAAAACCCTGCTCAGGGTTTTGCCCATTTGGTCAAGCACAGAGAGGACCTTGTCATACTGCATTCTGGTAGGGCCGATAACACCGATTTTGCCTAAGGTTTTATTGCCCGCAGAGTATGTAGCCGTCACTATGCTTATGTCGCCCAGGCCGGTTTCGCGGCCGATGCGAACAGTGATTCGGGAATCATCCTCGTTTACGATCTCGCCCAGTTTCTGCTTTTCTTCTAAAAGCTTCAGAAAGCCACGCGCCTTTTCCAGATCAGTAAATTCCTGATGCGCCAGCACCTTGCTGGCACCGTCGATTACCACGCGGCTCTGTACGCGGCCGAGTCTGGCCTCCAGCACCGCACAGATCGTATCAAACAGCTGTTTTTGGTCGGCAATCTCATTTTCCATCATAAACTGTGCGCCGGGATGGATTTCATTCACGCTCTTTCCTGCAAACATCTTATTCAGCAGCCGGGAGATACTGTCCAGCTCCTCCTGGGTCATCGCACGGGGAAGCGTAATGGGGGTATTCTGCACCATGCCCGTATCGGTAAGCAGCACCACCATGGCCGTAAGTGGATTGACAGGCATCAGCTGAATGCTGCTTACATTGACCTCCGTTGCCTTGGGCGGCGTTACAATAGAAACATACTGGGTCAAGTCAGAAATGACTCTTGCCGCATCTGACAGCACGGCTCCCGTTTCATCGATACGCTGATCGTAATATTTTTTTATATAGTCAATTTCCGGTAGCGAGAGCTTAGAAAGATGCATCAGGTTATCCACATAAAAGCGGTAGGCTTTATCACTGGGGATTCTTCCTGCGGAGGTATGCGGCTGCTCCAAATAACCTAAATCCTCCAGGTCACTCATTTCGTTACGGATGGTTGCCGATGAAAGCGCGAAGCTTTTAGATATCGTACGTGAGCCTACAGGAATGGCATTGGTGATATAATCCTCTATAATTGCCTGCAATATCTGTTTTTGCCGTTCGCTTAATTCATCCATCAAAAATCAGCCTTCATCTTTTTATTGTTAGCACTCGGTTGTGTTGAGTGCTAATTTTGTTTTCATTATAGTACGTAAATTTATATTTGTCAACACTTTTAAGACTAACATTTTTAATTATTTTCATAAAATTGTGAAATATACAAAAATAAGGGAAGGTAAAATATTGCTTGTTTTGAGCAAGAACGCAGAAAATATCGAATCGTTTAAAAAATATTGACAGGCCAAACAAAAACTGCAGCAAATGAAATTCGTTGAATGAACGAACAATAAATAAAACATAATAGAAAGGAGAGAAAAAATGACGGTAAAAATCATTGCCCGCATCAGTAAAAAAAATTATAAAGCGCTGAAAAGACTGGCTAAATATAAAGGAACGGATGCTGTGATCAATCAAGCGCTGAAACAATTTTTTGATAAAAATCATAAAATAAAAATGAAAGTACTGCTTAAAAAAGGATACCGGGCAATGGCGGGGCTGAATCTTTTTTTATGCGGACCCGTACTGCGGGAGGATCCCGAGTTTTAGTCCGGTAAAAAGCAGTGCTTTTGCCTGCCGCGGGGCAGGCTGCCAGGGAGGGTGAAACAAATTGATAAAACGGGGCGAAATCTATTACGCCGATCTGTCGCCGGTGGTAGGCAGTGAACAAGGCGGAATAAGGCCTGTATTGATTTTGCAGAACGACGTGGGCAACAGGTACAGCCCTACGATCATCGTGGCAGCAATTGCCTCTAAAATAGATAAGGCAAAGCTTCCTACGCATATAGAAATCGAAGGGGAAAGGCACGGTCTGCCGAAAGATTCAGTCATTTTGCTTGAGCAGATCCGCACCATTGACAAACGAAGACTGAAAGAAAAACTTGGGGGCCTGAATGTTCCGGCAATGAGCCGGGTAGAGGAAGGTCTTAGGGTGAGCTTGGGCTTTGCAGAGTTTTAAGAGGATTATCATACACGCGATATACGCACGGCCGTTGTGCCGGCAGATGGATAGGAAAGGCTTTCTGATTTTTCAGGAAGCCTTTTTTGTGCTGGCGATGCGCAAGTTTTTTCATTTCTGAAAGACAACTGTTTTTTACCGGCAGCGCGAGGAGTGGTTTTATAAAGGAAGGATGCGCGGGCAAGCGTGTTTTGCTTAGGCAGAACATGATAATAAAATATTTATTTTTTATGTACTTTTTGTTGTATTGGCTAATTTTTTATGGTATAATGAATAAAAATAGAAGTTTATAGTTCGGTATATGGGCAACGGCATATACAAAAATCTTTTGTGTTATAGAAAATTTGAGGTGAACATGATGAAGCTTTTCCGCAATGCGGCGGTGCTGCTTTTAGCAGGGCTGCTGCTCTTTACCGGCTGCGCTAAAAAGCCGCAGCAGGAAGCAGGCGGACCGTCAGCAACGGCCGCTTCT
Organism: uncultured Clostridia bacterium; assembly: GCA_900550765.1. Classification (GTDB taxonomy): domain Bacteria; phylum Bacillota; class Clostridia; order Christensenellales; family QALW01; genus UMGS1322. The sequence continues at coordinate 6,629 of URTC01000041.1, forward strand.
TCCGGCATTACGGCTTCCCCCGCGCCGACGCGTACACCCGGCAGTACGGTGTCCGGCGATGAAACGGGGGCCCCCGGAGATACAGGCGCTCCGGGAAGTACTTCCGCGCCTGCGGGCAGCGGCGGCAGCAATGGGAATATCGGAGGCATCTCCGGCGGGGGAAATACCGGCGGAACCGGCAGCAATACCGGCGGCATCATTCCGCCCTCGAGCGGCGGGGGATCTGAAATTATTGAAAAGAACCTGATTCCCGACGCCAGTTCCACCTTTAACAGCGTTTCCTCCGTAAGCCAGACCGGCTGGACGCTTAAATACGGCTCGATTTCCCCCACGATCTCTTCTTCCGGCTACGGCGGCACTAAGTGTCTTTATTATACCAAGGCCGCATCCAGCAGCGAAAATTATTTTTCGCCCGCGATTAATTTAGCGCCTTACATACCTTCGGCAGGGTATTATACAATTCGGTTCCAGTATAAAATTGCAGCGTCAGAGGAAGTTTCGCCGTTTACCGGATTGATTCGTGGGAATGCGGAGGATCAAAATTCTTTTATAAAAGAGAATAACGGAAATTATTATGCAAATCTGACGAGCGCGCCTTCCACCCGGCCGGGAGAATGGCAGAAATATGAGGCTACGTTTAAGGTACAGGCCAGTGATATTAAAACTTCTGCCAACTGGAATTTCTGTGTGCATCAGATCTCCGATATGGTGACGGGGATCTATATCGATAACTTTGAGCTGATTACCTTTATTGATAATACCAAGCCCTCGGGGGTTTCTTCAGCCGTTACCTGGGTGGCCAATGAAGTGGTGCTGGTAAGCGATCGGTTTTATAATGACGCGTTTAATGATGTGGACGTAGACCTTGTTTTGACCAACGGCAGCGTTACCTATACGATTCCCGGTTTCTGGGACGGCAGCAGCGTGTGGCGCATTCGCTTTGTATGCCCCACCGCCGGCACCTGGACGTATAAAACTGTATGCACTAACACCAAGGATACCGGCCTGCATAATCAAACCGGCCGCATTACCTGTACCAATTATACGGGCAGCCTGGAAATTTATAAACGCGGTTTTGTAAAGACCTCCTCGGGCACGCGGTACTTTATGTATAACGACGGTACGCCGTTCTTCTATTTGGGCGATACCCACTGGAGTTTGGGTTCCGAATCTTTGGACATGGTAAAGACCATTACGGCTCACCGGGCGAAGCAGGGGTATACGGTCATTCAAAGCGAGCCTCTGGGTGCTTTCTTTACGGTGGAGGACGGCATGGATGAGGGCGATATTATAGGCTTTAAGGCGAATGACCAGAAATTCCAGGCCATTGCGGCCGAAGGCCTGGTGCACGCCAACGCGCAGTTCTTTTTCCCGCACAGTATGAATACCTGCATTGAAAACCATGGCGGTTATTCTTCGCGCGATGTATCGCTCTCAGTGAACGGTTCTTCGGTAACGGTTAAAGATCTTTCCAATCAGGCTAAAAACTATCTCAAAAAGCTTTCTCGATACTGGGTGGCCCGCTATAGCGCCTATCCCGTGATGTGGACGTTGGGCCAGGAGGTCGACAATGACTTTTACTGGGACAGAAGCGAGCATTTGAAGTGGAATTTTGTAAATAATCCCTATAAGTTAGTGGCTGAATATATCGCCCAGTATGATCCCTACAGCCATCCGCTGACAGCGCATCAGGAAACCACGGGGAAAACTGCGGCTTTGGGCAACGGCTACGGCGCCGGCGAGAGCGGCACGCTGTATTTAGGCGGCAGGGAGGAGGTTTATCCTTCCGCTTTCCGCAAGGTGAAGGCGCATACCTGGTATGCGGCGCAGTGGTCCCCCAGCCTTACCGGCAATTATGATTATGCCGTGGCCAAGGACTACTGGTATAACGGCCAGGGCAAGCCGGTGGTCAACTATGAGGGACGCTACTGTTACCTGTGGACCAAGAATTTCGGTGCGCGGATGCAGGGCTGGACGGCCTATTTAAACGGCATGTTCGGCTATGGATGGGGCGGCCACGATACTTGGAGCTACAGTAACCCGTATAACGAGGACGTTGATTCCTTCGACGGTGTGGATACTATTACCTCGGCTGAGAAAATAAAGGCTACCTGGAGAGATTCGCTGGAATATGCAAGCTCTTACCAGACGGGCTATATGCGTAATTTCTTCGGCACCTTGGATTGGTGGAACTTAATTCCGCGGTTCGATAATGCCTCGTATTTCAGAAACAGCAGCGGGGTTTACAGCGTAACGGCCAGCAACAGCAGCAATACCAAGATGGTGATTTATTTCTATAGTTTTTACGATAGCTCAGTGGCCGCCAAAAATAATACAACGGAGGCCGGCGGCCGTTCCACCGGTGTAATTGGGAATCTTTCGCCCAATACCACCTATAAATACAAGTGGTTCAACCCCATTACCGGGCAGTTTTCGGCTGAGGGCAGTTTTACTTCTACGTCTGCAGGAACCTACAGTATTGGCAATAAGATGAGGAACGGAAAGACTTGTAATACGGATATGGTATATTATAAGTACCGGTAAAAAATATCCGGCGCCTATAACGTGCGCCGGATGTTTTGTAAAGAAAAATCATGCTGCGTATAAGAAACGAGCTTTAGTGAGGAAAAATAGAAAGAAAACAGGTTCCGCCTCCCCTTGATGAGAAAGGGCGGCTTTTTGCAGAGTGAAAATTCGCAGGGAGAGCGAAAGAAACATCCGCTCAGTCGGCTGTCGCGTTTTCCCTGAAAGACCAAGATCGCAGCTTTGCTGTACGGCTGGTTCATAAAAAGCAAATTTGTGCGCTGCCATTAACTATATCCGCAAAATTTGCTGTATAGCGGAAGATTTTTATTGACCGTGCCGGCAGAAAAAATATCATGTTTTTTCGATATAGGTATGGACTTTCTTTTGGAACATTGTTATAATAAAGAAAAATGCTTTAAGGAGTATGAGGAAATGATAAGGGTAACCGTTTGGAATGAATTCAAGCATGAAAAGGAAGAGGAACAAATCCGCAGGATCTACCCCCAGGGGATCCATCAGGCCATCGCCGAATTTTTAGGAAAAGAAGAGGATATCACGGTAAGAACCGCTACGTTGGATGACCCTGCGTGCGGTTTGACGCAGGAGGTTCTTGATGATACGGATGTGTTGATC
>URTC01000042.1 GCA_900550765.1 uncultured Clostridia bacterium
CTGTATAGCTGCCTAACCCCAGCAAATTTTTAACAATTTCCATTCGCTTTGCTTTTCGTTCAGGGGTATTTATCTTACATGTTTCCGGAATCTGTTCCATTTCTTTAAGCGAATTTTTTATTGCATTGTTTTTATTGATTTCCTCTATATCAATGGTATCGCTCTCATTCAACTTTTCTATAAGATTCTTTATTTCTCTGCGATCTCTTTCTGGAATCGAATATTGCGTTTCTTGTGTATCTTTTTCTGCATTTTGGAATATAATACTATTGACATCTGTTCCTTTTTGTGGTACAGTGTTATTAAAGGATAAGTCATTTCTTAGGTTTCCTGCATTTTTTGCATAGCCTATCGACTTATCCTTATTTTTTATTTCTAATTTTGTTGGTGTAAAATCAATAATATCATATAATACCATTCGATTTGCTTTTGTAAATCCAATAATAACTTTAGCAGAATAATCATTCATCCCTATTCTTAAAAGAATATCCCCGCGAGCAAACTCTTTAAAGCTATCTTTTCGTTCATGCTTTAAATCTTCATTGATATAATTCGTCGATGCAAGGATTATTTCATCAAGATTATTTGCCGCTCTTAATTTATCAACATAAACTGTTCCCTCCGTGGACCTTAAATATTTGCTATATGCTGAATTAGTATATTCTCCTCGTGTTTGTGCATTCACTTTTATAAGCCTTCCGCTTACAGGAATTCCCTTTGAAAACTTATTCGCAATCGTTTCCTTAACCGTTTTTACCCAATCTTTTTTCGAAACACCTTCTAAAATATTCTCCTCAATTATTACAACCGGTTCATTTTCTATTGTATATCCGATAAAATATTGTATTTTCGGGGGAACATTACTTATGCTTGGGAATCCGTTTTTTTTGTTCTCATTGAATGCATCGCTTTCCTTCAGCATCTGCGCATATTGCTGTTCCAATCTCTCCAGCTCCGCTTTCAGCCAGCTATCCGCGTTGCCTATCTTGCTCTTAATATAATTCAGTGCGTCTTTAATCCATTGCAAAAAGCTTCTGCGTGCATTCGGCTCAAGTTCTTCTAACAAGCGCTGCATTCCGCTTTCATCCGCAAACAGCATATCTCCCATAAAGTCCGCCATGCGTTCTGCCCTAACTTCCGCTGCGGAAAGACTCTCTCCCGCCGTATCATATCTCTGCCGTATCTCTTCATTCAGCACCGCTTCCATACGATCTACGGCGGATGCCATGCCTGTCTTTTTCTGCAGCCAAGCTTCATACTGCTCCGTCTGTGAAATGACCTTTACCAGTTTCGTATACTGCTTTGTTCCCTCGCCGCGGTGCGCCAGCTCATGCTTGAATATGTACTCTATCGGCCTTGTATTTTCCGGACTGATCGTTATAATCTTATTCGCCTTATCGATCTTTCCGTCCGCAGGCATGCCGTTTGCCGTTCTCACTTCACCGAACTCTACCGTCCACCCCAGCCGGGCTCCTATTTGCCTGATGATGCGCTGGTCTTCCGTTATTTCCCCGTTTTTACTCTGCTCTGTTACCTCTTCATTTTTCTTCGTGTAATCCGTAGAAATTAAAAAAGCAGGCTTATTTAAGTCTGCTTTCCAGTCTCTTTCTTTTCTTTCAAGTCCTTCACGGCCTTGCTGAGCCATTCCATTCCGTCGTTGTCCTCGTCCAGGTAATAATTGAATATTTTTTTGCTTTTTGAGGACAGCGGCTTCTCCTCTTGCAACATCGTTTGAGTAGTGTGAGTATCCATCAACCAATCCCTCCGTTTTTATAATTGCTTCAAAGTTTTCTACCGGCGTATTCTGATATTCATACACAATCTGTGGGGGTATAAATCTCCCTGTTTCCAAATATCGATTCAGCATTCTTCCCATTGCTTTTTGCATCGGCAATTCATTTAAATGAATATATACCGTATATCCATTTTCCCTGAATGTATTGATTTTGTTTATAAGCTTATTTAAATTCCCCCCGCCTACAATCGGATAAACAATATTTTCGCCGTTAGCAACAGCTTCCGTAATAACCTGTCTAACAATATCCTTGCTCTCTTCATGCACCGCTCCGGCGCCAATACCGTTATTAAATTCCGGGATTATTTCCTTAGCCATATCGCTATCTATTACACGCGCTTGATTCTGTTTTGATAACGGATTTACCAATACGCTTGATTTGCCGGCCGCCGGTAATCCCACAACGAAATCAATGCGATATCCCCGTTCTACATTTCCATTATATAGATCTTTTCCATCATTGTCAACGCCTGTATAGCTGCCTAACCCCAGCAAATTTTTAACAATTTCCATTCGCTTTGCTTTTCGTTCAGGGGTATTTATCTTATATGTTTCCGGAATCTGTTCCATTTCTTTAAGCGAATTTTTTATTGCATTGCTTTTATTGATTTCCTCTATATCAATGGTATCGCTTTCATTCAGCTTTTCTATCAGATTCTTTATTTCTCTGCGATCTTTTTCCGGGATGGAATACTGTATTTTTTTTGTATCTTTTTGGATACTTTGCATAGAATTATTATTGACAAATTCTTCGTTTTGGGTTATAGTATTATGCGAAGATTTTTCGTTAACAATTGCCAACCACTTATACAGTTGGGAATTAACTTGCGAGAGATCTTTTCTTTTATACTCAACCTTTACGCCGTTTTTCCGTATATTATTTTCCGTATAATTATCTTTAGCTGAAAACACAGAAACAATTAAATTATAATTCTTATATTGATTATTAATATCTTTAACGGTATTTAATTCTACAGATATAATTCCATTCTTTCCTTTGGTCGTTTTGATTTGAGTAAGCAAATTCAATCTGCCATTTTTCATTCTTACAATCGCGTCTGGATTTGCGATATATTCAGGTATTTGATAAAGGATCTCTCTTCCAAGATTATGATAATGCCCTTCCAATATTCCTTCTTCTCTTCCTGCCAAATACAAAGAATAAAAACTAATAATTACCTCTACATTTTTTGCATCTTCTACATTTTTAAGAATTATTTCAGGCGTATCCTTCATCACCCTGATAAAATTACCCTGCGCAGCGTTATGTTTTGCCTCTGCATCAGACATATTCAGAACCTCATTCACATTTTCTGAAAACGGCTCGTTATTCATAAGTGAAAATTTAATATTATCCTGCAATAATTCCTGCTGTCTTTTCTTCTCCTCTGTATTATATTTTGTGTCTATATCCCTATAGGTTTCCATAAAAAGATTTTCAAGCTTCTCAATCTCTGACCGGATTCCTCTATCTCCGTACCGTGAAAAGGCATTTTTCATTCGTTTAAATAAATCTTGTATCCACTCTGCAAAAGTCCGGCGCTGCTTAGGTTCCATAACGGACAAAAGCTTTTCCAATACCTGTTGATTGTTTCCAAATAGATTTTCTCCCACAAAATCGGCTACTATTTCAAGATTGGCTTCATATTCCCCAAATGTTTCTTCTCCTGCACGGATATATTCTTCTGCAATGGCCGTATTATACTCCATTATAGATTCATACCCCTTGAAATGTATCCATTTCTCAAATACTATGCTTTCTATAACAGTATCTGCAAACGTTTTATATTTTACAGGATTCATTTCAAGAAAATGTGTTAATTCATGCTTGAACATATACTCTATCGGCCTTGTATTTTCCGTACTGATCGTTATGATCTTATTCGCCTTATCGATCTTTCCGTCCGCAGGCATGCCGGTTGCCGTTCTCACTTCACCGAATTCTACCGTCCACCCCAGCCGGGCTCCTATACGTCTGATAATGCGCTGATCTTCTGTTAGGCGTGTTTCCCCACGTACCGCATATACTGTATCCGCTACCGGATCCGCCTCCGGAGCCTGGGCCGAACGCTCCGTTATCACCGATTCTCCGGGCATAAAAAAAGCAGCCTCTTCAGCTGCCGGCTCTACATACCCATCCCGATATGCTTTTGCTTCCGCATATTGGTCTTTTTCAAAATGCCTTGTCTCTACCTCCTGCTCCGTATTGACCATAAACGCCACTTGCGGGTTATCATGATTAGCCGCGATATTGTCATGGTCGTATTCCATATTGTAGTCCATTACAGAGACCGTTTTAAAGCCAAGTACTTTAGAATATATACCCATAAGAGGTTGCACGGAACTATTATAACAATCAAGTGTCTTTGCTCTCTCTTTTACTAACGGCGCAATAGCATTTAAAAAGCCACTTCTCCCGCTGGCATTGAATACGCTGATAAGATCTCCCTCCGGAGTAATAGAAAAGCCACTGAGTCCATCATCGGAAAGATAATTATCGCAATCCTCATACCCGATTCCGTCCTCTGTGGTTTGTATTTCATGTAAATCTACAAGCTCGCCGTTTTTCAGATATCCTTTTGCTATCTCAAAAACATCATGAAACAGCGCGCCATTCACTTGCTGATGTAAATGAAACGTATTTCCCTTCGCCGTTAAGGTTAATATCCCATCACCATTGCCAGTGCCATTTCCAACGGTGTTAATTTGAGTTTGAAGTACTCGGGCAATATCTCCCCGTAATCCTTCATCAAGCGTTCGCTCTCCTGAGTGGTACAATGCTGATATTTCACCAGACATTCCTTTACTTGCTTCTTGAAGCTCTCTAAACTCTGCTGTTCCTGCATATCCTTTCTCCCTATTCACGCTTACTGCGTTTCCATTTTCTCTATCATTCTCCTGTCCAATCATTCCGGGCGCCGTCTGCATGAATCCCGAATGATTCTTTACGGCAGTTTGTCCTGCTATTTGAGCGTTTCCTCTATTACTTCTATTTTTAGTATATCCTGTCTGTTCCAAAATGTCAAGATTTTGGGCCTTATCCGGCGCATTTATTTCTATTCCGGCATGCCCATTTACAATAGCATCCAGTATTCTCTCCTTTGTCCGTACGGTTTCCTTTTTATTCTCCACCTCTGTATGAATCGAATCATATACCGTTTTTACTGCCTGATTATTGGTTAATTGTTGTCGCTCCTTTGCGCTCAAATTTCTGCCTTGGATATCCCTTACGATATTTCTTGCCGCCGAACTTGCCTGCGGCGTTTCTACGCCGCTGTTTTCAAGCATTGACTGTATTTTTTTTGCTGAAACATCCGATGCTTTTGCAAAATCTGTTTGATTCTGCTTCTTTACAATCGTATAAAGCGAACCTAACGCCAACGCACTGTTATTTTGATTGCTAGAAAGTCGTTCGGCCATTTTATACGCTTCTGTATTTTTGCCGTAATTTTGCATAGCAAAATCAACAAGTACTTTCCCTTTTTCAAGTTTATTTATTGCTTTACCAATATTATAATTCTTTTTGCTTTCATAGCCTGTTATTATGGAGGATGACATACCGCCTGACATAAATCCAGCGATTCCGGCCCAGGAAATATCCACAACTTTATCCAGCAGCGCTTTCTTATATGCTTTTTCATAGGGAATCCCCTCGTCCTGGTAGGCTTTCACCGCAAGCGATAAATCCGACTGACTGCCCATGATGATGCTGTCTGTAATCGTATTGGCGATTTCTGTGGCTACTTCCTCCGACCCCTCAATTCCTGCCTGTTTCAATACTTCCAATACTATTTTTAAAAAGGAATCGGGGTTCTTGGGCTTGATAAGGTTCTCCAACGATACTTTATCAAATACAGTCTCTGCAATACCGGCGCTCAATCCGCCCCAAAAAATTTGGCCGTTGGATGCCCCCTTTTCATACAATTCCGCTGATTTATCCGCCGCAGCGCCTGTTCCCATTGCAATAGTATATAAGTTCCCCATTGTGAGGCCGCCTACAATAGAATCTGCCGTAGACATTAAAGCATTATATACCTGAGCCATAACATTTTGGCCGAGAAATTCCCAACCGGTATTTTGTTCTATTTGCTCGCTTGTAGCTCCCCTCACATCGTTTGCAAAATTCCGGAGACCCTGCCACGAAGAATCGGGATTTATTTCCTGCCCTGATATCTGACGAACAGAATTATCAAGAAAAGCCACAGTACCCCCAATAATCTTAGCAGGTACAGAAGCAATATTCAAAATGGTACTCGCAGCAACTCCTTCTAATCCTTCCTTGGATATGGCACCTTCTATAGCTTCTTGAGAGGAAACTCTCTGTCTCTGTTCAAGAATCCCTTGCAGCTTTTCAAGAAATGTTTCCGCAGAATCTTTTCCTTCTTTCGCGTAATAGTAGTTATATATCCCAATTTCATCATTGGCCATAAACCTATATATATCAAGAAGTCCTCCACCTCCTCCGCTTGCCATTTTCTGCGCAGAATATTTTCCTCTGTACCCGTCTATATCATTGATATAATCATATGTATTATCGCCAAAAATCCCTTTTATTTTGCTTTTTCCTGCCTGTGATAACGCTGCATAATCATCGTTTTTCTTAATGGCAGATATCGCATCATATATCTCATCAATCTGTCCCTGCCCTCTATCATAACGGTTATTCTCCGCAATTAATGCATCCCTCTGTGCTTTCAATTCTTCCAGTTCGCTATTCCATTTACTAAAAATCTCTTGATCGGGAATATTCCCACGGGACGGCGCCGGCACATCTTCATTAGTAGATGTATTTCCGGTAAGTTGCATCAATTCATTTTCCTTTTGAGCTATTTGTGCTTCCAAGCCTGCGATAGTCTTTTTGTTCTGTCTGTACTGTTCTTTTCTCCACTCAATTGGCGCTTTATCATAGCCATTATTATAAAAGTTCTCTAACCATTGAATTTTTTTATCTATATCCTGCGCTTCTTTATCATACCCCTTAACCGTATAAAACCCTTTTTGCTGTTTCAACTCCGAAAGGCTGTTTTGTATTTCTTCGTAACTGCTGTTTTCATATTCCCTATAATACCCGCCGATTCTTTTAGCATTTTCATATTCATCTGCATTTTTATATTCAGAATAGAAAGAAGCTTGTTTTTGTAAAAGATCTGATAGTTCTCTATAATCTGTGATTTGTTTCTCAATTTGTTCTAGTTGTTCTTGTTGATCCTGCCCTGTATAATAATCCGCAATATAATTTTTATAATTCTCCATACGTTTCATCATTTTGGGTAATGAATCTATCGTTTTTTGAATCGTTTGTGCATCCTGCCAGCTATTGAAAACAGATTGTAGTTCCGTTAGCAAGTTTCTATTATCTCTTTCTAAAGTATAAATCTGAGCGCTGTTTAACAATCTTTTTCCATGCACGGTCTTTTTTATATCTTCATACGAAGCTCCTTGCGCTACCTGGGTACTTTTTTGCTCTCTATCCGCTTGAACCTGTTTCTTAATTTCCTCATAACTCAATGCCGCCATATAAATTCTCCTTAGATCCCATAGTATTCAAGTAGCGAAACTACCTCAGCCGCAGTTAATTTTCCCTGGTTATACCAACTTTGAATTGTTCCCTCTATATATTCTGCATAAGTATTATAATTTCTCAAGCTGCCATTTGTGGATGCTCGTTTTCTTTTAAGAAATTCATTTTGCGTCAAAACAGACGATTTGAAGAGGCTTGACGTTGTATATCCCACTTTCTCTAATACGGCGGCATCAGACGCATCGTAGCCATACGTTTGCTTATAATTCTCCACAAATGCTGTTTTTGTTGCAATAGGAATTTTCGAATCTGATAGCGTTTCTATCAGTTTCTGTCTTGCTGCAATCTTCGCCGCCGCATTATCATTATTTACCTGCATTTGTTTTACCTGCGCCTCATATGCCGCTTTCTGCCGTGCGGTTTCATTTTCAACCTCATTCTTATAAACATCTACAGCCTGGCTGCGCGCATTCTGTGCATAATTTGACCGAATTCCCTCTGCCGCAGCCAGTTTACCCGCATCAAGCTCCGACATCTTAGCGGTCATCGCCTGCGCCAAGGCATCCACCGCTTTTTGCCGGGCAAGATTGATTTTTGTATTATTGTTGGCGTAAGAAAGCTGTGCTGCCGTCTGCTGGGTACGATTCAACCCTGAATCAGTTAGTCCTAAATTCGCCATATTCTCCGCAATCTGTCTCTCATGAATCAGCTTTTGTACTGCGTTTTCATCAATCTGATTCTGATAAGCGCTCTTTGCCTCCTGTATCTGCGTATTATAGGAATCGGTTACCGTTTGTTTCTGCGCATCATACATTTGATCCGAAGCCGCTATATCCGCTTCCTTCTGGACTTTCGTTGTTTCTTCAATTTCCTTTAAAATCTCATCATAACTTCTTACGCTCATTTGGCGCCTCCTAAAACTGTATATTGAAGCGATATCGCATCGATCGCCATCGCACCCTCGCTCTCAAAACGAATGCCGAACCGCGTATTGACTCTTGAATACGGTCTGAATTGTCGATTATGTAAATATTCCGGAGCATATTCCGCTGCCTCGCTTTCATTTAATGTTATCGTGCTTTCATCGTCCGTTTTTGATTCCGTAATAAATTTAACGGTGATCGGCATCCCCCCGTTGTTTCCGAATATTACATTTACTATAGGAACATTTTTAAAAAACGCCGGCTGATGAAAATCAAATAATTTCGTCTGTGCCAAGGAATGAATCGTTTTTTGATACAGCACCACCTGCCACAGAGAAGAGTCATATTCTTCGGTCGATTCCGGATATTCGCCTGTATATTCAAGCGTATTCACCTCATCCACCGTTCCAAAGCCATCGATGTAGAACATATTCACCATTGCACGCTGCAGCCCTACATATGTCCCAAGATACGCATATTCCAGCATATAAACAATACTGCCAATGGAAATAACAGACATCGGCTCAACCGGAAGTTCCCAGTAATACCAAGGTATCAGCATATTGGCGTCCTCGCTTTTGGAATATGACGAAACATAATGATACCCATACGTGTTGTAATCCATCCCGTACACATGGCTGCCTACAAACAGCAAATAGCGCCCTTCCCAGTCTGCTGAATGTGCTTTTTGAAGATTTTCCGTCATTTCCCCCCGCAGTTTTCGCTCAATCATCTGTGATATTTCAAAAACATTTCTTTCGCTGTACTGATTCTGCGAGGTCAGCGTATACACCCTGCCGCTGCTGTCAGCCCATATAAGCCGATTCCGGCAAAGCTGCACGCTGCCGGGACAATCGCAGCCAATGCCCGCATGGATCTGTACCATCGGAAAATACGCCAGCTGTACAGACAGATCAACGGCACTTTGATGGATTAATTCCTCCGCCGTCACACTGCCTGCCTGATACTGCGTAGAATAGATCTCCCGTTCTTTGAAAATAATAAGGCTCTCACCCTGCCGGCCGAACGCTGTTACCGCCTGTGCCTTATCTCCCACATAGGTATAATTATTTTCAGAAAAATATAGCGGATTATTTAAATCGCTCCACACTACAAGCGCCTTTTCTTTTTCCTCCGTATTACCGCCTAAGAACAGTCTGCTTCCGCCGTTGATGCCCAACGATGTATTCCCGTACCATACGGCTTGCGTCATGTTCGTCACTTTAGCCCAGTTGGTATCGGAATTGGGGCACGGTGCGGTAATCACCATGTTATTGTATATGTAATCTTCTTCCGCGACTCCTGCAGGATCCTTAGAGGAAGCACTGTTACTAAAATATAACAAATTGCCCTCTACATGCATATAAAGTCCATCACCCGGACTGGTATATTCTACTGAATTGCCGCTTGCTATCTCCACTATATGCGTATATTTAGTTCCGGTTTTATCTGTAATCTCTGCG
>URTC01000043.1 GCA_900550765.1 uncultured Clostridia bacterium
GTGGTAGTTTCCCTAATCGCAGCCGGAGGTGTAATCGGGGCCGTGGAGATCCCGGGAATACGGTTTTCTCTCGGTGCGGCGGTCGGAACTTTGCTTGCGGGAATCCTGACAGGACGGATCTTGGCAGGAAGGGGAGTAAGCCTTTCCTGCGCGGCGCTTAAGACACTGAAAAGCTTGGGCCTGATTTTGTTTTTGCTTGCAATGGGGCTTAAGGGCGGTGCAGCGTTTATAGAGAAAGTGAATCTTGGGTATCTTGTGCTTGGCGCGCTGGCAACGCTTGCTGCGCTGTTTACAGGCTGGTTGCTGACCGCGGGGATCTTTAAAATGAAAAAAACAGAGGGATTGAGCATCCTGTGCGGCGGTATGACCAGCACTCCCGCCATCGGCGTTTTATCACAAAGAGCGAATGCGGAACTTTCTTTGTATACGGCATCGTATACCGGAGCGTTGCTTGCTTTGGTGCTTTTTACCAGAGTACTATGTTATCTGTTTTGTTAGGAGGAAGAAAAAATGGAGGAGATCCATGTTCTTTTAGAGAGGCATGATCAAAATATACAAATACTGCAGAAGCAGGTGACAGACCTGTATCAGGTGCAGAAGGAGATCCGTGCGATGAACGAAACGCTGATCACGTTGGCCAACGAGATTAAACACGCGAATGAGCATTTAGCGCGTCATGAAGAAAAAATTGATGAGATGGAGAGCCGACCGCGGGTTAGATTGAATCAGATCGCTGCGGCGGCAGTCACCGCCCTTACCAGCTGCTTGGTTTCAGCGGCGGTAAGCGTTATTATTGCAAATTTGCATTCATAAATAAAGGAGGAAACAAAATGAATTTTGAAGAGTATATCACACCGGAACTTTTAATATTGATACCCGTTGTATACGCGATTGGAGCGGCAGCTAAAAAAAGCAGATTGCCTGATCGGTGGATCCCGCTTGGCTTAGGCGGCATTTCGATTGTTTTAGCAGCAATCTGGGTGCTTTCAAACAGTACGCTGGATTCCTGGCAGGCGGTGCTTGCCGCCGTATTTTCAGCGGTGACGCAGGGAATTTTGATTGCCGCGGCCAGCGTATATATCAGTCAATTATATATTCAGGCGAATAAGGAGGAGTGAATATGGCATTTTTACAAGCGGATTCTATCCGGCAGGAATGGGGATTGACCATTCATGAAAAGATTATTCCATGGGGAGCGGTCTGGCCTAAGAATGTTTATAATGCAAGCGGCCGGCTCCAATATGCCAAGGGCAGCCGCTATAAAGCTGACCGGCTTCTATCCGGCGGCAGCGGAAAAGTACAATATATTACCATTCATAATACTAATACCATTGTTACGGCACGGGGAACTACCATGGCGGAACAATATGCGCGGGCGACTTGGCCCAATGCGAATATGAAGGACAGCCGTGTGCATTATTATATTGATGATACCGATTGCTGGCAGCTGCTGCGCGAAGACGAGGTTGGCTGGCATGCGACGGATTCCCGAGGACCGGGCAATGAGAGTTCTTTGGGAATAGAGATTATTATGGATGGCAGCGGCAGCGAGCGTGATCGGAAGGCCGAAGAGCGGGGGGCCTTGCTGGCAGCGATTTTGCTGACACGCCACGGGCTCCCTATTGAAAGGCTGGTTACGCATCAAAGGTGGTATGCAAAAAAATACTGCCCCCAGTATATCCTTCCGCATTGGGAGACCTTCCGGCAGCGCGTTGCACAATATATGCAGGAGGCCGGTAAAGATTCTTTGAAAAATGAGACCGCAGATGTTATGGAGGAAACGGCAATTTCTGTGGGAGATCTGGTGCGGTTAAAGGAGACCGCCGTATATACTACCGGTGCCGCAATCCCTGCCTGGGTGCGCGCAAAAAATTGGTATGTAAAGAGCATATCCGGAACAAGGGTTGTTATTGACCGGGATGAACAGGGAACGCATTCTATCTGCAGTCCGGTGCATAAAAAAGATCTGATTCTTGTCCGGGCATCGAAGAGTCTTTAAGGGGAAAAATTGCTTCGGCGACTAAAAATAACGGAACCGGATTTTGACGCCGCACCGGCAGAAAACTATTTTTTCGGTTTAAACCGAGTACATAGCGGATAAAAAAGCTGACGGGGCTTCTGCGCCCGGTCAGCTTTATATTCCGGCATTGGAGTTTCGCTTTTGATGCGCAGCTTTTTATGGCTTTGGAAAAGCTTTTTGCTTGCATGAAAAGAGATAAGGTAGGGCGGTTAGTCGGGGAAGAATCCTGGATTTTCGTCGTCCTATCGGGATGAGACGGATGTCCTTGATCGATACGGGTCTTTTTACGGAGGTTTTCTTCCATTTCTCTATTGCGGGGAGAAAGAAAAAACAGACAGAATTCTTAAAAAGATAAAAGCGGCGATACCGTATATCGCCGCTTTTAATAGGGTCAATGGTTTTATCTGTTCGCTTTTTTCTTATTCTTTGTAATGGCAATCCCTGCACCGATAGATATAGTCATCAAGAGAGTCCACAGCCACAGATTCCGACTGTCGCCGGTCTGCGAGCTGTTTGAATAATCGGGATCGGCAGCACCGCAGACGGAACACTTGCCATCTTTATAGCTGTGCGCAATTACCGGAATGATAGTATCCTCAAGACTGATTTTTTCCGTTAATGCTTCGTCTTTAAAATAGGCATTCAGTTCAGGACAATACCAATATGCGATATTACCCGCTTGCGTGCAGGTGGCATCCACAGCATCTATTTTTATCTTTTCCAGCTGTCTCCATGCTCCGGTGAGGGTTTTATCTTCCGTAAGCTGATACACTTCTCCGGCAGCAATCGGCTTGCCGTCGCCTGCATCCCAGCCTAAGAAAACGTATCCGCTGCGGCGGATGGAAGGAAGGGGAATGGTTCCCTTTGCATCTGCAATTATTTGGATAGAAGTGCCGGTGCCGTCATTGTAATTCAGCGTAGCCTTAAAGGCATGCTCTGCCGGTTCTGAATTTTCGATCGGTGTAATAACCGCACCGGAATCCGCCTGTTCCAGAGCTTCTTCCATGGTCGCGTGATAGGTGTATTTGCCGGAATTGTTAAGTTCAAAATCGAGTCCGTCGGCAACAAAATCTTTTACGGAGCTATCAAATGTTCCGCCGGAGACGGCGAGCTCATTTCCGGCAGCTAAAGTCTTTTCCGTTATTCCGGTAAACTCTCCGCCTGTAATATTAATTTTCTCAAGCCCCGTCTTGGTAGTTGCCAATAGGTCACCGTCAAACTTACCGTCGGAGACATAGATTTCAGAAGGACTGCCATAAGTGTTTTTATCTACGCTTGCCCTCAGCGCGGCTGATGTACCGGCAAAGGTGCCGCCCTCTACGGTAAGGGTTCCGCCGGAAGTATAGATATAAACTCCATAGCCTTCATCAGCGGCCATCGCGTCACTTTTTGCTTTATAGGTACCGCTTTTGATCGCAGCCTTGCCTTCGAAAGCAAGACCGATAGCAGCACGGCTCCAGGAATATCCGCCTTCAAAGTCTCCCGTGACGGTAAAGCTGCAGTCTGAAAACACACTGTTGCCCCCTGAAAGATCCCCACAAGGTCCGCGGTTGGTTGTAACGGTACCTCCCTCAAAAATAAGGGGACTGGTTTCACAATCGATTACATCTATAAAAAATGCTCTTGTGCCGGCTTGATAGGTTCCGCCGGTAACCTTGACATTGATTGTGTTAAAAGTGGCACCGATATTAAAAACTTCTGTATTGGTAATGGCCGTTACATTGTTCAATTCCGTTGTGGAACCGTCGGCATCTTCATACAATCGAAAGAATGCACCGTTATCGGTATTGCCGGTGTAAGTACCGCCGTTTACGGTGAAATTTTTTACAGCGTTGATTTTTATGAATCCGTAGGCACCGGTATTGCTCTGGGGAATCATCATTCCGCCTTTGTCTGCGTTCACAGTAAAGCTGTCGGCTGATACATGGAAGGGGCGATCCTTTTGCACATTGTTTGTAATCGTATAATCCCCCAGATCAAGCGTAACGGATTTATCTACTGTTATTATGGAATTCACCGTTACATTCTGCAGCAGTTTTACATTCCCTCCTGCGGCAATCGCCTCCTGAAGCGTTGGATATTCTACTCCGTCCGCACTGGCTTCTGCTCCTGCCGCGGAGACGATTGTTGGAATCACCGCCAGGATCATAACGGTCGAAAGCAACACAGAAAGCCATTTTGCTCTTTTCATAAAAATTTTCCTCCGTTTTTTTCCAGGAGAGAAATTCCTGCGCGGTATTTTCTATCCCCTGGGTGTAATTTGTTATCTGCTTCTAAAGGCGCTGTTTCAAGAAGCGCCAATTTCTTTATTGCTACTATTCATAATACTACTTTTTTTCTTTTTCCGCAATATTTTTTAGAAGAAATTTAGATATTGCTGTTTTTTGATATTTTTTATTTATGTACGTTGAAAGGAGATAGATGGGGCTTGTAAAGTTTTTTTGTGTTAAGTATTTGTTGGGAGATCCGTTCCTGTATTATAAAAAGAGGAGATTCTGTTCCGGAAAGCTGCGGCAGAAGGAGATAGGGTTTTTTATAAAATCATGCTTGCATGATTTTACTTTGTGTTCTGCTGTTCTACAAAAAAACTGCCGCTTCTCATAAAGGCGGCAGTTTTTTTTATGCGTACATACAGTTCGTCTGCATGTAGTCGTACAGCATTTTACCGTGCTCCTGCTCCTCTTTTTGAATGTGGTTGAGAACATTGCGCACATTTTCATCTTTAAACTCGAAGACACAGGTATCGTACAGGTGGGACGCGTGTTTTTCAGTGGTGAGAAGATCGCTGCAAAGATAATAGTCATTTTGTTTATCGGCGTTCTCCTCTGTACCATAGGTGGCTGAAAACGTAGGCTGGGTGGATTCCCCGCCGTTTAACATGGGTACGGTGCCGCTTTGTATTTGATTGATCGTATTTAAGTGTCCCTGCTCGACGGAAGCGATCTTGGTAAACAGATCCTTCAGCTGGCAGTCAATGGCGGCAGCGGCATGCTTGTTGTACTTTTCTACACAGAGCTTTTCCTGATCCTGCAGATCCTTGAGTAATTCCGTTTCTTTTTGCGTTAATTGCATTTTTATCACCTCGCTGGTTAGTATTTGCTTAACCAACAAAAATTATCCTTTTTAAAAATATTTTTTTCATTTACCGGCATACTAAAGCAGGAGGGATGAAAGAATGAATTCCATTTGGAGTGAAAGCGTACAATTGCCTGTTTTTGAAGAACTCAGGCAGAATATCAAGACCGACGTGCTGATTATTGGCGGCGGTATGGCCGGACTTTTATGCGGATATATGCTTAAAAAGGCTGGTATCGGAGCAGTAATCGCAGAGGCGGCACGCATCGGCAGCGGAACCACTCAAAATACCACGGCAAAAGTCACGCTGCAGCATGGCTTGCTTTACAGCCGGCTTTTGAAAAAGTTCGGACAGGAAAAAGCGCGGATGTATTTACAGGCAAATTCTGCTGCGTTGGAGGAATATAAAAAAATCTGCCGCTTTATAGATTGCGATTTTGAAGGGAAGGATTCTTTTGTATACTCGCTGCAGAATAGAGCGGTGCTGGAGGAGGAAATTGCCGCTCTTGACGCCCTGCATTTTAAAGCGGAATATGTTCCGCGGCTTCCCCTGCCGATTCAAACGGCGGGTGCTGTAAAAATAAAAGAGCAGGCGCAGTTTCATCCGCTGAAATTTATAGCGGCTGTCTCTGAGGAATTGCAGATTTATGAAAATACCCGGGTATTGGAAATAGAAGGCCATACAGCGCGTACGGAAAAATATACGATAACAGCGGATGAAATTATTGTAACGACGCATTTTCCTTGTTTTAATCTGCACGGCAGCTATTTTTTAAAGATGTATCAGGATCGCTCCTATGTTATTGCACTGGAAAATGGACCCGATGTAAACGGCATGTATGTGGATGAGGCCTCAGGAGGTCTTTCTTTTAGAAATTATAAAGAATTTTTGTTTTTGGGCGGCGGCGCACACCGTACGGGAAAGGCGGGGTGTGCCTGGCAGGAACTCCGCCGTTTTGCCGCACGATATTATCCGCGGGCAAGGGAAGAATTTGCCTGGGCTGCGCAGGACTGTATGACGCTTGATGGTATTCCCTATATCGGAAATTATTCAAAAAACACACCGCATGTGTTTGTGGCTACGGGCTTTCAAAAATGGGGCATGACCTCTTCTATGACTGCTGCGATGCTTTTAAGGGATCGGCTGTGCGGCATACAAAATCCCTGTGCGGAGGTGTTTTCTCCTTCCCGAAGCATGCTTACGCCGCAGCTGGCCGTCAATGCCTGGGAAGCTGCTGCGGGATTGCTCAGGCTTTCAAAAAAACGGTGTACGCATATGGGCTGTGCGCTGAAGTGGAATTCTGCCGAACGCACTTGGGATTGTTCGTGTCACGGTTCCCGATTCAGCCGGGATGGCGGACTGATTGATAATCCTGCCAAAAAAGATTTAAAAGCAAAAGAATAAAGAGAAAAAGGTGTTTGCACCATTAGGAAAAAACCAGAGAAAAGAGGGTTTTATAAAAGACGATATGACCTGTGCGGCGTGCCGGGCACTCTTTTAAGCAGCTTTTTTATATTCCCGAAAAACCAAGAACAGCGCTCCGGAAAGAAAAGCAAAAATAGCCGCTGCGCCAAAGAGCCAATGAACAAATACCTTGGTTAACAGCAGGATACCTGCTAAAAAAGAAAGCAAAGCCCCCCAGCTAAAGCCTTTTTTTAATCGGCAGCCGCAGAATGGGCAGCATTTTTTCTTTGTTCTTTTTATCTTATTTTTGCAGGCGGGACAGTTCATATGTTTTTTCCTTTCTTTTTCTCGGCAGCTGTGCCAGGATTACTGCCGTCAGCATGATACCGCAGCCTAAATATTCCCGCGGCGTCAGGATTTCGCCTAAAAAGATTGCCGCTGATAGAACCGAAAAGACGGATTCCAGGCTTAACAGCAGAGAAACAACCGTAGGATTGGAGCCTTTTTGTGCTAAGATTTGAAGCGTATAGGCGATTCCGGAGGAGAATACGCCCACATAGAGCAGCGGCCAGAGGCAGTGGCGGATTACCGCCGCCGACGGAGATTCCAAACACAGCATGCCGATGCCGGAGAATACGGCTGCAACGGCAAATTGTACCAGGGAAAGCTGTATGCCATCCACACGGTTGGCGAAACGGTCAATTACCAAAATGTGAAGTGCAAAAACCAGCGCACAGAGTAAAAGATACAGATCATACCGGCTGACGGTTAGAGAGGCGCCCTCTTTTACGCAGAGCAGATACATGCCCGCCGCAGCAAGGAGAACGCTGATCCAGATCGTTGGCGAAACTTTTTTCTTTAAAAAAATTCCCAGCACGGGAACAATTACGATATACAGCGCCGTAATAAAGCCGCCTTTGCCGCTTTCCGTACCGCCTAAGCCCAGCTGCTGCAGATTAGAGGCTATGGTCAAGAGCAGTCCGCAGCACAGTCCGCCCCAAAGCAGATTTTTTTGGTATGTTGTATCCTTCAGCTGCCGCTGTATTTTTTTTGGCCCTCCGGAAAACCATAGCATTACCGGAACCAAGACAATACAACCGATTACGCTGCGCAGCATATTAAACGTAAACGTCTGCATACCGGCCGCGGCGCATTGAGATTGTGCAGAAAATGCGGTGCCCCAGATCAAGGCCGTTAATATGGGAAATACGTTTTGTCTTATTTTATCCATTGTATCCTCATGGTTGTATATTTATGCCGCAGAGGTATCTGACGGTATTACCGCTGTATTTGGAGCTGCGGGAGCATCGGTTTGCGTTACAGCGGAATATTCATAATACATCATTATGGCAGGAATCTCAATATTTTTATCAATCGCCTTTTTAATTTCGGAAATTTCCAACGGCGCGGCTTCGCCTCCGGTTTCAATGGTAAAGCCGGGCAGCTTATACGTATCCATAAACCAGTCCTTTAATCCTAAATGGGAATAATTTGAAGGTGTAGGTGTATCGGCTACCAGCCGGTAGCCGTTGCTTTTTTTCATAGCGTTGGCAATTTCGCGGCAATGCTCCTTAAAACTGCCGGTTGCAAAAAATCCCCAGTACATTAAATTTCCGTAGGAATGATAGCTTACCAGTGACCGAAAATTTTTTTGCTGGCATAGCTCTACAATCAACCGTGCTACCTTGGCATCTAAAGCCGTATTGCCGGGGAAATTTTCACTCATGGGAAGATCCTGCAGAATCGGACTTCTGTTAGGGCCGAACCCATAGTTTTGATTCAGTTCCTGACCGATTCCATTGGCTTTCCAGCGGGCGTAACTGCCGGCGTCCAGCATTTCGGCCTGTACCGAGCGCGTATAGATTTCTTCTACCGTGTCTTTATATTCTTGGGGAACCGAAGCAATGCCGTGGATGCAGAGCTCGACACCGTCAGGATTATGCATGGGAACAAAGTAGATGGTACAGGAGCGCACAAGCTCGGCGTAGGAATAGTCTTTGTAAAAGCTGCTTTCCATATTGGCGCAGTAGCGTTCAATGGTCCGCATTAAGATCAACGTGTTGGCATATTCTCTTGCATGGGAAGTTCCTACAATCAAAATCCGGTTTTGATTATTGGGCTTTCCCATAATGACAATAGGGATCTCCCTGCCGAAAACAGAGGTTCCGAGGGAGGCTGTCGTAAGATATTGCGGATAGGCAGCGGTGAGAGCAGCAATATCCGCCATCATTTCTTCATAGCCGTAGTACTGGCTTGCGGTGGATACAATGCTGCCGGTATCGGAAGGTTTTATACTTTTAGGTGTAGGTGCCGGAGTAGGCGCAGGCGTAGGGGGAACCGTTTGTTCCGGTGTTGCTGTAGGCGCGGGAATCTCTGTAGGGGAGGGCAAAAGCACAGTGGGCGGCACAGCTGAAGGGGGCGGCGCGGTTTCCTCTGCGGTTGGCAATGGACTGAATTCAGCAGAGGTCGGCTTTGCACATCCTGCAGAAAGAAAAAATAGAAGAATAAAAAGCAATGCGATGGTTTTTTTCATGGTTATGTAAGCGGAAGACCGGTTTTTAAAGTTCCTTTCTGTGAAAGTTTTCAAGACATAGAATTGTTGTTTTTATTATAGCATAAAACCGTATTGTTTTCAATGGATTTTACAGGGAATTCTTTATATGCCGTTGGGCTGTATTCTGTGATGAAAAATATACCGGAACCTATGCAAAGCATACGGTTCCGGCAATTTATCTTTACGGCTTAGCTATCAAAAAAGGCTCCTGGCGATCTTCCATAGGCGGCGTCTTCACGCGTTTTGCAGACCGTCCCGCACTATGGCTCAGCCATATGTAAGATGTTTATAGCAACCGTGAAAGATTCCCACTGCTTACCAAAAAAGTAAGACAATCGATTATATTATAGTATTGCTTACCAATTTAGTCAAACGCTTTCTGATATATACAACGAAAAAGAAAGGAAAAAAGTATAATAAATATAAAAATACTGGAATGAATATAGAAAGGAGTGGAGCAATGAGTAAGAACGTTACAGTGAAAAATTACGATAGGGTTATTCGGTTAGGGATTGCTATTGCAGCTTTGAGGAAGATCCGCGGTCTTTCTCAGGAGAAGCTGGCGGAAAAGGCAGGGATCAGCCGCTCGCTTATGAGTGTTATTGAAGCTCCGAACACTGCGCATAGTTTTTCTATGGAGGTATTC
>URTC01000044.1 GCA_900550765.1 uncultured Clostridia bacterium
CCGCACGCCAACAAGGTTTCGGCGCATCTTCATGCCAGGGCGAGCGCGTCTGCGGATAAAGCGGAATACTGCGCGTTGCGCCGTCGATGGTAAACGCACGCCCATCCCGAACCGGCAGCACGGCATACTGCGGCACAAAAGCCGGGGCATTCTTCACCCGTATCAGCCGCTCGAGCAATTCCTGCTTTTTTTCCGCATAACCCGGGTCATCATACAAATTATGCTGTTCCTGCGGATCATCCTTTAAGCAAAACATCTGACCGGTAATTTTTTCAGCCGTATTAAGCGTAAGCCGGTAACCATCATGCGTAATAACCGTAGAACTGTTCCCAAGCGTAATCCCTATCTCCTTATGGGGGTCTTCAGCCGCACCGCGGCATGCGTCGGCAAAAGAAATACCCTCTATCGGCGGCAAGTCTTCTGCCCGGCACTGTGCCCAGGCGCAAAGCGTAGGATATTTATCCAGCGATGTTGTCAGCCGTTGGCTGACGATTCCCTCTTTTACCGGGCCGCCGGATGCAATCAGCGGCGTACGTACACAGGCATCGTAATGGGTTTCCCCCTTCGCAATCAGGCCATGGTCTCCCATTAAATCGCCATGGTCCGTTGTAAAGAGCAAAACGGTATTCTCCCAAATACCAAGCTCACGCACTTTATCCACAATCCGTCCGATTTGGTCGTCTATAAACTTAATAGAGCCATGATAAAACGCCCGGAGCTTTGCAACGGCCTCCGGCTGATCCTTTATCTTGTCAAACCGCAAGTAACCTCGCTGTGCCTGCGCCAAATAGGGGAAATCTGCCTCTTCCCACTCCTGCGGCAGGGCTTCCTTCATATCCTCCGGCGCAAACATCGAGGCATACGGCTCCGGCGGATTATATGGGTCGTGCGGATCTACATAGGAAATATGGCAGAAAAACGGATGCTCCTCCCCCGCATGCCTGTTTATAAAATCAAGACCCAGATCCGTAATATAGCGGGTATCGTGCACCTCCGGCGGCAAGAGCGAAGGATACATTCTATCCCAAAGCGATGCCTCCATCCGCAGACGCATATAGTCTGCATACCACTGCTTTTTCTGCTCCTCCTCTTCTATCTCTGCGCCCTGCAGGGTCTCAACCGGAACCGAAGCCCCGCGGGTTCCGCTATGGTCATTGGTAATGGCAATAGCCTGCGCCAAATAATTGGGATGCTTTTCTTTTACCCAATCGATATACGGTCCCCACTTGGGGTCTTCCGTGATTATCGATTCATCGAACCCCAAATAGCTTAAATTCTCCGGTACCGGCCACATCATAGGCGTAACCTGAAATATCACAAACCCGCCGGTTACATAACCCTGGCGGCGCAGTACATGCGGATACGCCGGGTTTTCACCGCCCAGCGTCATATTATTCATACAAATACCGTTGATAATATTGGACCGCCCCGTTAAAATACAGGCGCGGTTCGGCGCGCATACCGGCGCAGCCGCATAATTCCGGGTAAAGCGGCATCCCTGCGCCGCCAGGGCATCTAAATTCGGCGTAGAGGGTACGCCGCTGCCATAGCAGCCGATAAACGACGCTGCCAGCTGATCCGCCATAATCAAAATAATATTCGGTTGCCTGCTCATCGGTAAAAAATCCTTTCTCTTATTCAGCGCTCCAGCTTTTTATTATGCAGCAGTTCTTCCCTGGGCCACATGGAAACCATCAACGGGTCGCCGCTTTCAAGCAAAAACATATATAAATCCCGGCGCATCTGTGCAATACGCTCTCTATGCTCCGGCTGAAAAATCAAATTTTCCAGCTCCCAGGGGTCGTTCTGCAGGTCATACAATTCATCAATATCCGTAGCGTTATACACATATTTATACCGCCGCTGCCGCAGCATACGTTGGGAAAACAACCCAAACTGTGCGCCGTGATACGCCGAAACCGCAAAAGCACGGCCGTTATCCGCCAGCAAGCTTGCCCCTTGAAAGGTTGAAGGAATTTCTATGCCGGCCAGCTGCAGGATGGTATAAGCTAAGTCAATAGTATGGTGAACAAACATATCGTTCTGCCCCTTTGGGCCGCCAGGGCAGCGCAGACACAGCGGTACGTGCGTGATATCGTCGTACATATTGTAATGCTTATCAACAAACCCGTGCGAGCCGCACATATCGCCATGGTCCGTGGTATAAATTACAACCGTATTTTCTGCCAGATGCAGTTCCTCCAACTTTTGCATTATCCGGCCGATTTCATAATCAAGCAGGGAAATTTCTGCATAATAAAGGCGGATCATCTCCCGGATATCCTCATCCTGCAGGTCACAAAGCCCCCAAACGTTGCGCAGCTTTCGCAAGGCGTACGGCTTATTCACCAATGGGTCATGCACGCTTCCCCAAAGCGGAATTTCGCCCGGCTGATATTTTTGCGCAAAATCCTGCGGTACAATACTGGGCAGATGCGGCTCCGAGGGATCCCAGCGCAAAAAGAACGGCTTCTCCCCTTTGGAAAGTGCCTCCAACTGTTCTATCGCCCGATCGGCTCCCCAATGCAGGCGGCTTTGCGTATGGTCAATCGGATCGATACGGTTTTCAAACACCTTGTATGGCGCTTCCCCATCCCTTTGCTGGAACCGCGCAGAAGATATATGATTTTCCCGGCACCAATTGTTATATTCATGCTCCGGAATATAAATATCCATCCCCGTATCAAGGGGCGAGGGATTATACGCGCTGTTTTCGCGCTTTCCCAAATGCCATTTACCGATATAAGCCTGTCGGTATCCCGCCTCGTGCAGAAGCTGCGGAACCATGGGCGCATCCATCGGCAACGCACACTGCGGCTCCGTATGCTCCGGAATCGTCAGGCAGCCATGATTATAGGACCATTGCCCATTTAAAAAGCTGGCCCGTGCCGGCGTACAAACCGGACAGGTTGTATAGGCGCTCGTAAAATTTATTCCCTGCTCCGCCAATCGGTCCAAGCACGGCGTTTCTATCGCGCGGTATCCGTTTACGCCAAGGCAGTCGTATCGGTGCTGGTCGGAACTTATCATCAAAAAATTAAGCTTCATCCTGCTTTCCCTCCTTTATTTTTATTATAGCACACCCTCTGCGGACCTACAAGCTTTTATTCCGCCCTACAGTTTTTCTGTAACTTTCAGTTTCATTCTCTTCTTAAGATAAAAAATGATGATAAATACTTCTTGAGTATTTACCATCATCATAATATCTCCTATCGTTTATGATACAATGAAATACCGCCGTTTAACTTCAGCTTCCGTTGATTATACTTCAATCAAGCGTTTTTCATAATCACACCTTCAACGACATCTGCTACATGTTCACAGGCATCCGCACACTTTTCTAAATAAATATAAATTTCCCTTAAAGCAATAACTTCCAACGGATCCCTTTTTGATTGATGAAGCTTATACATACTGGAAATAAAAATTTTATCTGCTTCCTCCTCCAAAGTATTGATCATCACCACATGACTGTGAATCTTTTTGGAGTGTCTGAAATCAGAAAACTCCTGCATCATTGTGCGAACCGCCTCGCAGCACCGGCAAACGACTCTGACCAAATCCAATGCCTCCGGCGGAATTGTCCGGATATGATTATAGTAGATGCGAATCAGAACATCTTCAATCTTATCTGTTACTTCATCAATATTCTGCCCCAAAAGCATAATATCTTCCCGCTCAATCGGAGTCATAAAAGCTTTTGCAAGAGTATTCAGCAGCAGATGCTTTTTCATATCCCCCGTATGCTCTATAGTATGAATTTCCTCCAATTTTTTAGGGACATTTCGAATATCGAACTGTTCCATAGCCTGTGCCAACAACTTTGCTGCCTGGCAGGAATAATCTGCACATTCGATAAACGCTTCAAAATAAAAGGCATCCTGTGTTTTAGACAAAGTTTTTTCCTCCCAACTGGGTACTTTTCACCCATAAATTACATCAATTCTTTTTCACGAAATAAAGCTATAGTACTTAAGCTTGTCTTATATTGATACCCAACTTTTTGGATATCCTCTGCCCTATATAACATCTCTCCGCCCGGCGCAAAGAAACCTTTAACCGCAAGCCCTTTAAAAAACAGCTATAAATATTTTTGCCATTAAAAAGCTAATCAACCCACAGCCAGGAAAAGTAAAGATCCAGGTCAGCACCATATCTTTAACTACACCAAAATTAATAGCAGAAAGACGTTTCACTGCTCCTACCCCCATAATAGCTGTCGTTTTTGTATGTGTTGTAGAAACCGGAATCCCCAGCAAACTGGAATATAACAGGCAAAACGCTGCAGAAAGATCCGCAGAAAATCCCTGGTATTTTTCAAGCTTAACCATATCCATTCCCACAGATTTAATGATTTTTTCTCCCCCGATACTGGTGCCCCATCCCATGATAATACTGCACAGCAGCATCAACCAAACAGGAATGGAAACACCGCTTACACTTTCCTGCCCATTAGAAAATGCAATTCCCAAAAACAGTACACCAATGAATTTTTGGCCATCCTGTGCTCCATGCATAAAGCTCATAGCGGCAGCACCAAAAATCTGCGCGCCTTTAAAAAATCGGTTTGTCTTGCGACGGTCCATATTTTGGCAAACCAACGTTACAATCTTACAAATAACCCATCCGGTAACAAATCCCAATACTAAACTCAGCAATAGGCCATATAACACCTTCACCCATTCCTGCATATTTATACCGCTTGTACCATTATGAATCGCAATAGCTGCACCGGTGAGCCCCGCAATCAAACTATGGCTTTCACTGGTAGGAATCCCAAACCTCGAAGCCCCTACACTGTAAACCACAATTGAAAACCGCGCTGCACATAATGCAATCAGCGCCTCCTGGGTATTTCCACCAAAATCAACCATATTGCTAATGGTGGAGGCAACAGAACTATTGATTTGCGTCATTATAAGAACGCCTAAAAAATTAAAAATTGCGCTCATCCAAATAGCACTGCGTACCTTCATACAACGTGTAGCAATACATGTAGCAATAGCATTAGGGGCATCGGTCCACCCATTGACAAAAATAACGCCCAGCGTTAATAAAACTGTAACCAACAGAATTGGATTGGAAAAAACATCCTGTATAAACGTAAAAAATGATATATCCATAATGCGTCCTTTTATCAATACCTTTTTTTCGACCTAAAAATAAGAAAAATTAGAGGCTCTTGCTATTCTGCGGCTACAGACCCAAACATAAGAAAACTTTTTATGATTCAATTATTAAAACCACAATGCTTCATTTTTCATGTAATTAGTATAACGATTTTAAGAATATCTGTCAATCATACAGTCTTGATTTTTCATTAAATGTATTCTATTCTTGATAACGAAAACAAACATATTTCCTTTCATCGAATATATTCAAAACCTCCCTCTGCCGAGGAAAGGATTAAAATACACATCCCAATAGAGAAAGCATGCGCAAGCGTAAAAAATAAAATTATGTAGTAAATTTTCTCTCCTTCAGCCTTACTAACGTTCGATAGCGCTCGCCTCAAACAAAACGAAAAAAGCCAAATAAATTCAGAAATTTCTCTTATACGGATCTATCGCAAAATTTAGCAGCAAGAATAAGCATTATGAGAGTGCCCGCAGCAGACACTGCCTTTTGCAAAAAGGAGATGCAAGGATGCAGTGAATGATTTATTTTTGCCGCGGACAAAAAACAAGCCGGAGCAAAGCAGGCTTTGCTCCGGCACATCAATAAACAGCCAAAAAGATTCCGGCAAAAATTTCGGATATGAATGTACCCTTACACATTTTTATACCTTGGTATAAACGGAAATTAAAGTTATATTCTATAACAGGCAAATGCTCTGTTAGACAATGGATTTCGGATTTTAACGATTATCTTAAGTAAGGCTTGCTCCTATTATGCGCTTGCAGACAATATCCGCTCTGATAATTCAATTCATGTGCAAAAAGCATGAGTGCGATAATCAAATGACGCGGTTTTGAATAATAGAGCGTACAAATCTTCCCATCTATCTCTGAATCACTTTGTTGCACAACGCGAAGCGTAACGAGATCTTTTATAACGGCATCCATACATTCACGGGGAATTTCGCACAACTCTGATAATACCTCTGCTTCAAATAGATAGTTCGCTTCTTTTTGGAAAATGAACAACAACGCACGCATGGTTTCGGGTGAAGCCAACGCTGCAAAAATCTTTCTCATTTCCTCTCCGTTACCGATCACATCGGAAAGATTGTTGCCGTATTCGGGAAACACGCAGAAGAAGGGCGCACGGCCGTTTGAAACGTGTGTAAAGCCGTAATCACTCAGAATATACGATGATTGCGTTTGCATATTGATTTCATCAGGCGAATAACGTTCCTCAATCGCCATGCGGCAGTTGAACAGCCCTTTTTCAATCTGCCAGCAGATGTCACGGATAAGATGAAGTTGTTTTTCCGGAAGAGTATTCGACAACAGATTTCGTATCCTTGCGGATATGTCTTTCATCGAATATGCCTTGTTATCGAACAATACATCAAGGGATACATCAAGAGCATTTGCAATAGGAACAAGCAGCGCACCGTCCGGATAGGTCTCGTTTGTCTCCCATTTGGAAACCGCTTGTGCCGAAATGCCCAGCAGAGAAGCAAGCTGTTCTTGCGTCATTTCTTTTTCAAGCCGAAATCTTTTGATATTCTGAGACAAACTCATATCTTTTTACCTCCTATCATTTTACATCTTCCATTGTAGTTATAATTGTATCCGTTGCTGCCGCACATTCTTTCATATGCAATGGAAAGGATTGCGAGAATCAAGCCGTCCCCGAAAGACTCATACAGGATAACTTCACCATTTTTCAGGTGAGCCGTTGCCTTACTGAAAATACCTAATTCACAGCTTTTTTCAAGCACAAATCTCGTCTTATCAAGCGGCACAGCCGTGTTATTGGATAGATATCCCGCGGTAAAATTTTCGGAGCAAACCGTTGAGTGAATAAATGACATGATTTTCAGTACGTCTGCATCCGCCAGGAAGCCAAGAAGCTCGATAATGCGTTTCTGCTTTTCCTCATCAAGAAGCCATGCAAAGTTTGATTGATTGCGAAGCTGAACCACGGCAAAGTTTACATCGTCAGAGCAAACGTCAAAGTTGAATAGCTCATTCAGAGAGATTTGATTTCTTGGCATTCTATCTGTTTGAGGCGGGATAGCGTTCATATCATCGCAAATACTATCCTCTCCAATTCCTGCGCCTTCAAAACATGCAGGAAACATTTCCTTAATGATTTCAAATACTTTCAGCGCGGTTTCACATCGGTTAAGGCCCCTGAATTCGTCTGCTATAACTTGTTTTGTTCCTTTTTGCTTATCTTCTAACCCCAGCAATGTGTCGGTACTTACGTTATAATATTTTGCAAGAGATACAAGCATTGAAAGATTCGGTGAAGATGTGCCGTTTTCCCACTTTGAAATGGTTTTATTCGATACGGACAGCGCACTTGCAACCTCATCCTGTGTAAATCCTTTTGCTGTCCTCAGCTCTGAAAGTTTCGTGGCAATATTACAAGCATTCATCGTTTTACCTCGTAAAAAATTTTTTGTTCCAATCCTTACGCCTTTATTGTACACAAAACTATTGGTAGAATCAATAGAGTGCAAATCAATATTTTCTTTGTTTTAGAGAATATAAAAGGAAAGTTTCTCGAAACGGTTGTTTTATATATTCACGTTCAAATAACGACAATACTAAAATTCATATCTGTCTCCGCTTTTTATCGCGGCGGCTAAAAAAAGCGCCAAGTCAAAACTTGCCGCTTTTTCTGATCCGGCACTCCAACCTAAGACACGCTCATCTTGCGGTGACCGGGGCCCCGCAATGCAATCGCTTTGCGGGGAAAAGGAGCGGCAGCATGGCGTGCAAGTTTTGGAGCTTTGCACGGAAACTTCTAAAAAATCAGAGCAAGCGATATAAAGCTTGCTCCGATGTGATCACAATGAAATTATCGGACTTGAAAAATTGATATAACCATATTATCTATTAGCATGAACACATTTTTATAATGCCGCAAAACATATAATCAGCCATTTTAAGCGCTTCGTTTTCGATGTCATCAAACACCTTAATATCCGCTGTGTAATTTCTCTGCAGGCGAAGCGTTGCTTCTTTCTCTGTCATTTCCAGATGGCTGTACAGCATATGTTTCCACTTTGCTTCGTCCCAGCACCGGTTGATGGAATGTAAAAATTCAGCAATTTCATCTGCATTTTTATACCATCTTTTTCTAGCCGAATTTGCCTTGTCAACTTCGCCTTTTTTGGCTGCGTTAACTAAATCGGCTGCAATCAGCAGATGCTGGGTGAAAAGTTCTTCGAACCGATTCGCTGATCTCATGCCGTAAATCGGTGTAAGCAGCTTTTCAAAATCCTTCGGATTTTGAAGCAATCTGTTTGCAACCGGTTCTAAATCGTCCAGATCAGCTGCTGTGCTAATAATAAAAAAGCGCGTCCAATATACATGCTGCGCCCATAATTGTCGTATCCGATTCATCAAGCATATTTGTTGACGAGTATAATTATTACACATAATTTTCCAACTTTCCCTTTTCAATAATTTTACTATTACTATATGACAGAGCGGGAATGATGTTTCATTATTTTTCAAACATATAAAAAAGATACCGAGGTCTTGATAGAGACTTGAAACCACAAAAATTGATAATACCAGCGCCCCGTTGCAGGAGCGTCTCAGGCTGAACAGGTCAACCGAACATACCTCTGCCTAAGCTGCGGTATTATCCGTAGTTTCGTTTTCGGGCTTTGCACGGAAACAGCCGCCGCTTTGCTTGCCGCGACGCTGCGCAAAAAAGAAGGCGCTTCTTCTGCCGCCGGCAGCGCGCCTTCCTTTTTCAGTTAACAGCGCACTTTTAAGTGCGCTCTTGAAACAAACTCCCACGGCTTCTTTTCCGTAAGAGATAGAAAAAAAAAGAGAACGCAAAAGGTTGGTAACGACAGCGAACCGTCACGAGGGCGCTTGCAACCGAACAGGTGCGCCGAGCGTGACTTTTTGCGTAAAAGGAAACGCAGCGCAATAAGCCTGTGGCGACGTGGCTCCCCTGAGCAGGGACTTGAACCTGTGACACACACGGCTTGCGGTACCCAAAAGTTGTTTCCCTCGTATTTTACTCGGCCAACTTTTGACCGCTGCGCAAAAAAGAAGGCGCTTCCTCTGCCGCCGGCAGCGCGCCTTCCTTTTTTCAGATAACAGCAGCACTTTTAAGTGCGCTGTTCAAACAAACTATCACAGCTTCTTTTCCGTAGAGGATAGAAAAAGGAGATACCCTTCGGTATCTCCTTTTTCTATGGCTCCCCCAACAGGACTCGAACCTGTGACACTTCGGTTAACAGCCGAATGCTCTACCGACTGAGCTATGGAGGAATATTTATGTCCATTGGTCTTCTGCCCAATACCTGCTTTCTAACAAATACTGCGCTCCTTTGACTGCAATGGACTAAATTTAGAATCCGGCGGCGACATACTCTCCCGGGCCGTCTCCAGCCAAGTACCCTCTGCGCTGAAAGGCTTAACTTCTGTGTTCGGTATGGGAA
>URTC01000045.1 GCA_900550765.1 uncultured Clostridia bacterium
GGGTCAAAAAACCGGCAGATCAGATTGGCAAGCGTGGTCTTGCCACCGCCAGAAGGTCCCACAAAAGCTACCGTCTGCCCTGCGGGAATTGAAAGGGAAATATCCTTGATGACCTCGTTTTTTCCATCATAACTGAAATGAACATGGTTAAGCTGTACCGAAGCGTCCTCTGGGTGTTCCGGCTGTTTTGGTTCTGCAAGCGGCTTAAGATTCAATACGCTGTCGATTCTCTGCAAGGCATCGTCTACAATCATGGCGTTTTCGCTCTGGAACATGATGCGGGTGAGGGTAACGGAGATAATGGGCGTAATGATGATATAGAACATGAGATCCAGCAGGAAATCCTTGGTAACGCCGCCTTGGGTAAAAATCAGCGCACCGGCAATCAGCGCGGCAAAGACGCCGTTGATGGCTGCCGTATAGAACATCATGGGTGCTCGAAGCTGCTTGGTATAGGCAATCACCCACACCTTATACCTATCAATGGAATCCTTGAATTTTTTGAAGGAGAATATGGTCTGCCCGAAGGTTTTTACAACGGGAATCCCCCGTACATACTCTACCGCTTCATTGGACATATCATCGAGAGCGTTTTGGTATTCTTTCATTTTTTCCTGCATTTTCTTTCCGGTCATCGTCATCATAATCAGAAAGCCCAGCACTACCGGCACAAGGCTCAAAAGTCCCAGCCGCCAGTCGAACACCAGTAGCAGAACCAAAAGGCCGCATGGCGTCGCAATGGCATTGGCACGGTCGGGAAGCTGATGCGCCAGATAGGTTTCGGTGGCGGCGCTGGATTCATTGACGATCTTGCGCAGCCTGCCGCTGCCGAATTGCTCTGCAAACCCCAGCGGCAGCTTTACAATATGCTCCATCGTTTGTAGGCGCAGGTTGGTGGCAATGCGGAACGCCCCTTTGTGGGAACACATCAGAGCGCCTATGTAGACCAACACCGCGATCACTGCGAACAGCACCGCCATCCAGCCGTTACGGGTCAGGTTTTGCGCATGGCTGAAATCCGGCGCAACTGCCAACACTTCCTGCATGACCTTCCAGATATAGTAGAAAGGCACTAACGCTATGAGGGCGCTGATGGCCGAAAGCACCCAGGAAGCGTAAGTCAGGTATTTGTGGTTGCCTGCAATCTGTAGCAGGCGTGACAGATTGGATTGTTTTTTCAAAGAAGATTCCTCCTTTTCTTTATTTCATCTATGATAAAGAGAACACAAGCGCGTCCTTCTTATATCCGTATAAGTTAGTTATCGCTAACCTATGAGCAAAAATTACAGGGCATTACTGCCCCATAATTTTCATCCATCCGGCTGTATAGAAAGCCCGCATTTCCTTCACATAATTTTCTGCGTTTTGAAGCGGCATCTCGTGAATCACCAATTCAAAAAAGGTGTGGAACATGCCGGTAATCAGGATATGCTCCAGCGCGGGGCCAATCTGGGGAGAAGGCCGCCCAAGCTCCTGCAAGACTTCTTGATAGGCATGGGTTGCCGCTGCCTCAATTTCCACCATTTCATCTATTAGGCCGGATAATATTGTCCCTTCCGAGCTGCAGAGGATGAGCTTACATTCCTCAAGATGTTCATAAGCGTAGTGGAGCATATCAAACATGCAAGCGCCGGAAATGTCTCCCATAACCTCCGGCTGCTGCTCGTGGGGGAGATCGGCAAATTCCTTCTGCGCTTTTTGAAAACAGCCAAGCAGGTACGCATAATGCTCGCCTACCAAAGCCTCGAACAATTCTTCTTTGCTTTTGTAATAGCCATAAAAGGCTCCGGTAGTCATTCCCACGGATTTCACAATATTCCGCAAGGAAGCGTCTTTGTACCCTTTTTCTAAAAACTCTGCTTTTGCGGCCTGGTGGATACGTTCTAAGGTTGTCAGATTGCCGTCTATTTTCTTCGTCTCCTTATAACGCTGTTATATATCACTGTTATATTTTATCTCGAGAGGCGGGTTCTGTCAAGAGGGAAATTACCCATAGAAGCATTTCAGAGACATTAGAGATAAAACAAGGTGAGGCAGCGTTTTGAAGTGACCCCAAAAAGATAGACAATATATTGAAGGGAAAATGTTCAAGCAACCGAAAGGGCTTGTTGTCTGTGAATGGCAGGCGGCAAGCCCTTTAGCTTTGCCTTGATTCTGCGGTTATTATAGTAATCCAAATAGTCCACCAGTTCCTGCTTGAAGTGTTCCATAACGTAGCTCTCTACGATAGCTTTTGGGAAGATGCCAAACGCTCTCTTGCCTTCAACGAGCTTCATTCGCCAGAGCTGTTGTCCATCTACCAGCGCATTGAAAAGTGCCCTCTTACGGGAGAAGCGTTTCGGCTTTGGATGCGTGGACAGGGATTGACTGCTGCGAGTTATCTGCTGGATTTGATGCAGCGATATACTTCGGCTTCGCCTGTTTACCTAAGTGAAGATGAAATTGCAGCCGTTTTACAGGCAAAACGATTGATTAAAGAAAACATCGGCAGTGTTCCCACAATTCTTGAACTTAGCAAAAGCGTTGCTCTTAACAAAAACAAGCTCCAAAAAGCATTTCAGCTTACAGAAGGCAAAAGCATTGGGGAATACATTCGGGCATTGCGGATGGAACTTGCTCTGGAGCTTCTTGAAAAAAGCGATATGTCCACTGGCGACATCGCAAAAGCAGTTGGCTATCATGGAGTATCAAATTTCTACCATATCTTTCAGCAGAGATTTGGAGAAACGCCGCAAGCAGTCCGAGTATTGCTTCAAAACAATTAGAAATTCAGTTATATTCATAGGCTGTTTTCACAAATTGGCAAGCAATGCAAACATATACATGTTTTGCGATTTTGGCCGGATTGCACCGGCCAAAATGCTTGTTGAGGGATTCCCCCCAAGCCCCCAAGATCGTCCCCATTCGGTGACGGCTGCGCGTCCTGCGGACGCTGAAAAATTTTAAGAAGCAAAAGAAAACCTCTATGCAAATGGTTCGTCCATTCACATAGAGTTTTCTTATTTCCCGTTCACTTGGCATAGGTCAGTATTTTTGCAATACTTCTTTATGCTCCCCTGCCATTTTAGAAGAGGCTTTTTTATATATAATCGATCTTTTTTCCTGTAAAAAAGATTGCGGTAAGAAAGCGTTTCATAAAATCCAATACCTGCCGGTACGGATCGTTAAAAACCCTACTTTTTGATGCTTTTTTTGATATTATTTAAAAACTCGGTGTTGTTTTTGGAGGCGGCAAGCATGGAAAGCAGCTTTTCCGCGGCGTGTTCACTGTTTGCGCTGGAGAGAATTTTGCGAATCGTCCAGATGCCTTCAAGCTCTTCTTTAGACAGCAGCAATTCTTCGCGGCGGGTGCCGGATTTATTGATATCCACTGCGGGAAAAATCCGCTTTTCCGAAAGCTTGCGGTCAAGATGCAGTTCGCTGTTGCCGGTACCTTTGAATTCCTCAAAGATAATATCGTCCATTTTAGAACCGGTCTCCACTAAAGCGGTAGCTAAAATAGTAAGGCTGCCGCCGTTTTCAATATTTCTTGCAGAACCGAAGAATTTTTTCGGTTTGTACAGTGCTCCGGGATCGA
Organism: uncultured Clostridia bacterium; assembly: GCA_900550765.1. Classification (GTDB taxonomy): domain Bacteria; phylum Bacillota; class Clostridia; order Christensenellales; family QALW01; genus UMGS1322. The sequence goes on from URTC01000045.1 coordinate 3,578, forward strand.
TACCGCCGGAAAGGGTACGCCCGGTAGGCGATATGGTGAGGTTATATGCCCGGGCAAGCCGGGTAATGCTGTCTAATAAAATGACGACATCTTTTCCGTGCTCCACTAAGCGTTGTGCACGTTCCAGAACGAGTTCTGAGGTTCGTACATGATTTTCGGGCATTTCATCAAAGGTAGAATAAATCACTTCGCCCTGAATAGAGCGCTGCATGTCAGTAACTTCTTCCGGGCGTTCGTCAATCAGCAGCACGATCAGCTCGATTTCCGGATAATTTTCACTGATGGCACAGGCGATCTTTTTTAACAGGATGGTCTTGCCGCTTTTGGGCTGTGCTACAATCATGCTGCGCTGCCCTTTGCCGATAGGCGCGATCAAATCAATCAGCCTTAGCGCCAAATCATTAGAGGTGTTTTCCAGCGTCAGGCGTTTGTCAGGATAAATAGGGATTAAATCTTCAAAGCGTGTGCGCTTGGCGGCGATATCGGGATTTTCATCATTGACCGAAATTACATACAGAAGGGCGGCATATTTTTCATTTTCCCGCAGCGGTCTTGTTTTTCCGGTGATTTTATCACCTGTACGCAGATTGAATCGGCGGATTTGTGCAATGGAAACGTAGACATCACGCTGGATACCTTTTTTGGCAAAGGCAAAGGGACCGCAGCGGAGGAATCCGTATCCGTCAGGATGAATTTCCAGCACGCCGCAGCAGTCCCCGCAGCCGCCGCTGCTTAAAATATCGGGTACCGCTGGGTTTACCTTGGCGTCCAGTAGGGGCTCCGGAACTTTTTTTTCTTCTCTTTCCGCTTCGTTTTGAAGCTTTTCGAGCATGGCTACGATTTCCGCTTTTCGGGCGCCCGAAGGTAAGGCTACGCCCGCCATGGCGGCAAACTCTTTTAGCTCAGCAAGCTTCATTGCTGAAAAATCAACAGTATTCATGATATCGTCCTTCTTGGATAGTATTTTGCGATGGGTACAAAATCAGTATATGCTAAAAATGCAAAATAAAGTATAAGATAAAAAAGTAAGGTTGTCAACTTAAAAATATCGTGCAAAATGGAAACGAATATGTTATAATAATTTTACCGTTTATTGGATCAAAATATTCAGCGGCTATTTTTGCTGCAGTAAAAATTTTTAAGCGTGTTCTGGCATGAAATAAGGAGATTGTATGAAATATTTGGTTTTGTTAGGGGATGGAATGGCCGATTTGCCGGTAGCAGAGCTTGGCGGAAAAACGCCGATGGCGTGTGCCAAAAAGCCGCTGATGGATTTTTTAGCCCGCCGCGGTGAAGTTGGAATGTGTAATATTACACCTGAGGGCTGCAAGGGCGGCAGTGATGTAGGGAACCTTGCGGTTATGGGCTATGATCCTAGAAAATATCTGACCGGCCGCGCACCGCTGGAGGCTGCAGCAATGGGCATTCAGATGGGCGAACAGGATATTGCCTTTCGGTGCAATCTTGCCTGTGTTTCGGAGGAGGAGGCCTATGAGGAAAAAACGATGGTGGATTACAGCAGTGATGAGATTACCACCGAGGAGGCTGCCGAGCTGATCGAGGCGCTGAATGAAGCTTTCGCCGATGCAAATATGGAATTTTATGCCGGCGTTTCCTACCGGCATATATTGATCCTGCACGGCGGCAGTATGGAAGGAAAGCTGACGCCGCCGCATGATATTACCGGAAAAAAGGTAAAAGAGTATCTTCCTTCTGGTTCCTGCGGCCCGCTTTTATTGCAATTAATGAAAAAAAGCTATGAAATTCTTTCTAAGCATCCGGTTAATCTCAAACGCAGGCAGCAGGGAAAACGTATGGCAAATACCTGCTGGTTCTGGGGAGCGGGCAGCAAGCCGGGTCTTTCTTCCTTTGCCCAAAAATACGGTAAAAAGGGAGCGGCAGTGACAGCGGTGGATCTTGTTCGCGGGATTGCGCGCCTTGCGGGGATGGAAACTTATGATGTTGCGGGAGCGACCGGTACGCTGGAAACTAATTTTATGGGAAAGGCAAAAGCTGCGCTTACGGCTTATGACGAGGGTTGTGATTTTTGCTATCTACATTTTGAAGCACCGGATGAATGCGGACATCGGCATGAGGTAAAGCGGAAGGTGCAATCCATTGAAATGCTGGATACTGTGCTTTCTTTTGTGATAAACGGTCTGCGCGCCCGCGGAGAAGAATATGGCATTTTGATTATGCCTGATCATCCTACGCCGGTATCTACGGGTTCGCATTCCAGTGCACCGGTACCTTATGCTATTTATTACAGCAATGCGGAAAAAGATAGCGGGGTAGAGTGTTTCTGTGAAGAGGCGGCGGAAAGGACCGGCGTTATACAAGATCCCGGATTTGATCTTTTAGGAAGATTTTTTAAAGAATAAATTTTTTAGGAGGTTCTATGCAGAACGAAACTATTCACACGGAGTTCTCTCCGCAGGCAGAAGCATCGCTGGAAAGCCTCCCGCCTCGGATGGCTGCGGCTTATGACGATAAGCGTTTTCCAACCAAATGGCAGGCGATGATCGGCGCAGCCTCTATGCAGATATTGGGTGTTATTGCCAGTATGCTGTTGGGAATGCTGCTGCTTATAGGTGCATTTAGAACACAGTTTGGGTATACGATGTTTAATTATGTATGCTCACAATTGATCATGGTGGTCAGTATACCGTTGTTTATGCTGATGGTCTGTCGGAAGGATCTGCGTACTACCGTACGGCTGAAAAAAGGGATTGATGCTGTACAGATCGGTTTATTGCTGCTGGTCAGTATGGGCGCGTTTTTTCTGTGCCAGCATTTAAATGGGATTTTTGTGCAGATCCTGAGCATTTTTATGGGAGAACCGGCGGATCTGGGAATGAGTGAAGGAGCCACGGATCTTACACAGTTGTTGTTTCAGATCGTGATTGTTGCCGGATTGCCGGCTATTTGTGAGGAACTTTTTTTCCGCGGCTTTGTCCTGAGGGCTTTTGAACGTATTTCCGTAATTGCGGCCGTGGTGCTTTCTTCCGTAGTCTTTGCTGTGATGCACGGAAATCTGCAGCAGCTGGTCTATGCTTTTTTGATTGGCATTCTTTTAGGAACGGTTGTCACCGTCAGCGATTCGCTTTTAGCCGGAGCGGTGATCCATTTCTTTATGAATCTGTTTTCCGTAGGAATCAGCTATGGTCCGGTATATAGCCAGTATCTCGCTTTTGTAGAGGAAAATCCCTTGGCGTATATGATGGTGGTATTTTTTATCAGCCCTGCGCTTTTAGCCATTGGTCTTATGCTGTTTATCAAATATACACGGCATAAAAATATGCATAACTACCAGGCCTATTTTGTAAGCGATTTGAAATATCCCCGCCTTATGCCTAAGCAGAAGAGCGGCGGAACAGCCCTATATGTCATAGGCTGGATCGTCTTTATGTTTCTCAATGTGGTCAATATGATCGTGATATGGTTTGGCGACGCACTGCTGCGTGTATGAATATCCAAATTATTGCCGTGGGAAAGCTGCAGAGAATGTATCGTCCGATACAGGAGGAATTTTATAAAAGACTGACCCGGTATGCAAAAATTAAAGAAATCGAAGTGCCTGATGAGCAAGCACCGGAGAAGCTCTCAGCGGCACAGCGTGCCGATGTTATGCTGGCAGAGTGGGAAAAAACCCGGAAGAAGCTTGTACCTGATGCCTTTTTAGTAGCGTTGGATGCTTCCGGGCAGAAGTGTTCCAGCCCGGAATTGGCGGCCTTGCTGAAAAAATGGCAGGAACGTAAGAATATAGCATTTATCTTGGGCGGATCTTTGGGCCTTTCTAAGGAGGCTTTGGCACGGGCGGATCATGTGCTTTCTTTTTCGGATATGACCTTTACCCATTCTATGGCCAGAGTTATTTTGCTTGAACAGCTCTATCGCGCATTTAAGATCAACAGCGGAGAGCCGTATCATAAATAATACCGCGGATGCTGCGGTCTAAAGAAGAAAGGCGGAAAATTTTTTGAAAAAAAAGGTATGGGCTGTGTTCCTTCTGCTCGTGTTCCTGCTTTCCGGGTGTGCGGACGTGCCTGCTGCAGGAGAATTTCAAGACAGCAAGCTTCCCCCGGCGGGAGATATCGTTTCCCTGGCACAAATGGATTATAGCTATGAAGAATTCTGCCGGCAGACGGAGAAATTGGAGGAGACGTATGCGCTTTCCGTTTTCAGCATTGGTACATCTGTCTTCGGCAGAGAAATTCCCTGCCTGGTACTGGGAGATATCCATGCGGAAAAAAAGCTGCTGATTATCGGCGGGTTTGACGGAACACAGGCGTGGAGTACTCGGCTGTTGATGAAGCAGCTGGAAACCTATTGCGTTAAGAAAGCAGAAATGTATGAGACTGTTTCTTTCGGGGAGCTTTTTGAAAGCTGCGCGGTCTATTTTGTCCCTATGGTAAATCCTGATGGCATAGAGCTCTGTGCCGGAGGATTAGCCAGTGTTCCCAGCGAGTATAAAACACAGGTACAGCAGATTCGCGAGTATTCTGTCTCCGTAGGCTTGCTGGAGGAAAACGCCGGGTACGAGGCCTGGCAGGCAAACGGGGCGGGCATTGATCTCTCTATTAATTTCGGTATCGGCACAGTGGCATCGGCACAAATACAAAAACAAGCAGCTTCTGATAATTATCCGGGAGAGCCGTTTTCTGCGCCGGAAGCTGCGGCGTTGGTACACTTGTGTGAGGAACAGAACTTTTTTTCGGCGGCGGTATATACCGGACCCGGCGGTTTGGTTGATTGTTTTTTTGGACAGAAGGACAGTTTGGCGTTGGCAGAATACTGTGCGGATGAACTGGCGGCACTTACCGGGTACAGGAAGATTGCTAACGGGCCTGCACCTGATGTTTGTACCGCCGTATCCTTTTCTAATTGGTTTATTTCCCGCTTTGACAGACCTGCGTTTACTCTTTTGATGGGAGAGGAGAATATGCAGCTTTCTTTGCCGCGGCTTTGGAAACAGAGCTGCCTTGTGCCGCCGCTTTTAGCATGGCAGGCCCGCAGAGGAGATCTGACGCAGTCCGTTCAAACACCGACAGCGGAATATACTGAGATCGAATGATGGAATATCGGGACGATTATTATTTTATGGAAAAGGCCCTGTGCCAAGCAAGGGCAGCATATCGGCGGGGAGAAGTTCCCGTAGGGGCAGTAGTGGTAAAGGAAAATGAAGTTATCGCCCGGGGCTTTAATTTGCGTGAAAGTACAAGGGATCCTGCGGCACATGCAGAATTGCTGGCTATTAGACGCGCTGCCCGGCGGTTGAACTCATGGAGGCTTACCGGCTGTACGCTTTATGTTACTCTGGAGCCGTGCCCGATGTGTGCCGGCGCAATCCTCAATTCCCGGATTGAACGGGTAGTCTTCGGGGCATATGACGCCAAGGCCGGCTGCTGTACGACGCTGTATCATTTATGCAGCGATCCGCGGTTCAATCACCGTGCGTGGATTCTTGGAGGGGTAATGGAAAAGGATTGTGCGGATATTCTATCGTCTTTTTTTGAGGAAAAGAGAAAAAAATCAATTGAAAAGCATTTTTGATAAAAGAACAGCAGTTCGGGGGAACCATTTTCCCCGAACTGCTGTTTTATTCTGAAAAAAATAGTTTCCTAAAAGCAGAATCCGTAAAAATAATTTTTAATATATTTTAATATGTGCGTATAAGCATATATTATAAAGAATTGCTGAGATCTCGGTCGATTTGAATAACGGCAGTGTAGCGCGGGTCTAAAAGCAGCAAGTCTTTTTTTATTTGGGCAAGAACTTTTTCCGTTTCGGCAGCGGGCGTCTCGTACGGAACGACAATATCAAAAATAATATTGATGTTTTCAATGCCGTCGGTCATGCGGACATCGTGAAAGTGCCAGGTATGTCCTAAGGAGGAAATAGCATTCC
>URTC01000046.1 GCA_900550765.1 uncultured Clostridia bacterium
TGCAGTTTGCGCGGGAAGTGGCCGATAAGGTGATCTTTATGGCCGACGGAGTGATTGCAGCCGAAGGGACACCCGAGGATATTTTTGGTGCGCCCTTTTCGCCGGTCTTAAAGAACTTTCTTTCCAATTTAGGTTAATGGTTTGACAAATCGCGTGTTTTCGGCGTATAATAACGGATACATATACAAAAAGAGGTATTGAAATGAAAACGGATCTTGTAAAAGAGATATACGGCTCCATGGAGGAAAAGCATGTTACCGTTGCCGGTTGGGTTCGCACGATACGGGCATCTAAGGATTTTGGCTTTATTGAGCTGAACGACGGTACCTGCCAGAAAAATATTCAGGTGGTGTTTGACCGCAGCCTTGACAATTTTGACGCCGTGGAAAAACAGAACGTTTCGGCCTGCCTGATCGTGGAGGGAAATGTGGTGCTTACGCCATCTGCGCGTCAGCCGCTGGAGATCAAAGCAACCAACATTATCATACATGGTACCAGTGAACCGGATTTTCCTATACAGAAAAAGAAGCATTCCTTCGAGTATTTGCGTACGGTGGCACATCTCCGCCCCAGAACCAATACTTTTACGGCCGTCTTTCGTGTTCGTTCGGTTCTGACCTATGCCGTGCATCGCTTTTTGCAGGAAAACGGATTTGTTTATATTGCTACTCCCTGTATTACCACCAGTGATTGCGAGGGTGCCGGCGAGGTGTTTCGGATTTCTTCTATGGATGTGGAAAATCCGCCCCGCAAAGAAGATGGCCATGTGGATTGGACAAAGGACTTTTTCGGCAAGGAAGCTTTTATGACGGTCAGCGGCCAGCTGAATGTAGAACCGTTTTGCTGGGGGTTCCGTAAAGTATACACCTTTGGGCCGTGTTTTCGTGCGGAAAACAGCAATACTCCGCGCCACGCGGCGGAGTTCTGGCAGGTAGAGCCGGAGATGGCTTTTGCCGATTTAAATGAATTGATGGATACGATCGAGGCACTTTCCAAATATGTGATTCGTTATGTGCTGGAACATTGCCCCGATGAATTGGCGTTTTTTGATCAGTTTATGGAGAAAGTATTGCTTGAAAAGCTGCATCGTACGGTAGAGAGCGATTTTGCACGCATTTCCTATCGCGAGGCACTGAAAATTTTAAACGAGAGCGGCATTTCCTTTGATATTGCACCGGAATGGGGCACGGGCATCCAGACAGAGCATGAAAAATACCTGGCCGATACGGTTTTTAAGCGCCCGGTGTTTGTTACCGATTATCCCAAGGAGTGCAAAAGCTTTTATATGCGGCTGAATGACGATAACGAAACGGTTGCCGCAACGGATCTTCTGTTTCCGGGATTGGGGGAGATTGTGGGTTCCAGCCAAAGAGAGGAACGGTATGATGTACTGATACGGCGGATCCACGAGCTGGGTCTTAGAGAAGCGGATTATGCCTGGTATTTGGATCTGCGGCGGTACGGCAGCTGTCAGCACAGCGGCTTTGGCATGGGCATTGAGCGTATGATGCGCTATATCACGGGTATGGAGAATATCCGCGATGTGATTCCCTATCCCAGAACGCCGAATTCAGCTGAGTTTTAAACAAAACAAGAAAAATACAAACCTCCTGTTTTTTTACAGGAGGTTTTTTTCTTGACAATGGGAATACTTCCGCTGGACGATCACGAATCAATTTTGTTTAGGGACTGTTTTTGTTGTATTTATGTTTCTTTTGATTCTTTGATTTATCCATATTATCCTGCCTATATGAGCGATATCATTTGGTTGTCGGTGTTGATAACGCTTGCTTTGTAACTATGGATAATAGCTGTTCCGATTCAAATTATAAGCAGTTTGCTTAGAAAATCAACATTCTATAGTTAAAATACAGTAGATAAATTGGAATTTATTATATTTGACTTCTTAACAAACTGGAAGCTTATGAACTTAATATCAGTCAATTTTAATCCCAAGACAATTTAATAAATTTATTGCTTGAGGAAAAGAAAACCTTGCATTTTCTAAATTATTGGATTTAAGATCTATTTGATAGCCGCTTGTTTCTCTAAAATCTGCTTTTCTCATATCGCAATTTGTATAGTGCGTTCTTTCTAATTGACAACCTTTAAAATTGCTTTCTCTTAAATTGCATTCATCAAAAGCGCTTTCTTGTATACTATTGCTTGAAAAATCAAAACGAATGAAATTCATATTTATAAAAGCGGCATATTTTAAAAAGCAATCTGATAATTTGCTTATCGGCTCAAATACTTTTCCGGTAGGCATTAGTTCGTTCCAATGCACACCAATTAAATTGCAACCATAAAATTCTGTATTTTTGATTTGTGAATATTGTGTCTGTAGGCTAATGATATTGCATTTAACAAATTTACAATCACTTAAAGTACACCTATTGAATGTCAATTCTTCAAAAACACAGTTTTTAAATTCACAATCAATAAATTCTGCGCCTTCTAATATTTCATTTTCCAGCTTGATATTTTCAAATAATTCATTTTCGTAATACATTTCAAGTTTCACTTTTCAATTTCCTTTATTCTATCATATTGGGAATTTCCCGGGAAAGCCTGGGCTCTTCAGAAGCGTTTTTTTTGTTTTGGTGCATATCCTCATTGCTGCGCCGTATCGTATTTTTGAAAGAAGAATCCTGATCCTCATCAAAGAAGGCATAGCCGCAGGCGATATGCAGGGGAAAGGGCAGATTTATGGTGGGGATAAACGCCTGGAATTTTTGTATCATTCCGCTTATGCCTACAAGATCGCTGATGATATAAATAAATTCATCTTCAGCGGTACGGTAGCAAATGCCCTCGAGGGGGAAGATGGTTCTAATGCCGTGGCAGCAGGCACATAAGGCGAGATCGGCGTTTTCCGGACCATAGGTTTTTCTGATTTCTTTTAAATGCTCAACTCCAAAGGTAATAACAGCTTGATATTGCGGCTTTTTGCCGTCTTTTTCCAAGCAGGAGAGTAGCTCCGTATAGGCGTCGCGGCTCCTTACGCCGCAGAGCAGATCGGCAAGAGCAAGTTCCCGGTAGTAGCGAGCCTGTTTGGCTTCGGCCTGTGCGGTACTGTAGCGGTGTACAAAAATACGCACAAAAATCACATAGGAAATCACGAGAATGTAGGTGATTAGATAGGGGAAGATCGTTGTTTCACCGTCGAGAAACAGGAGCAGCACATAAAAAGCTGCGGAGAATCCCAGCAAAAGCAGCGGAAGGAGACAGCTTTTTGCCGCGCGGTTTTTGTGCTTGGCGGTTTCGTGAATGCAGGCGGTCAGAGCATAGATAAAATTCAACAGCATTAAGAGATAGGTGAACGGCTTCAGATAAAACATATCCAGGGGCGTAAAGAGCTGCCATACCCAGTTCAGCAGGATAGTTCCTGTAAAAATCCAGGCAAACAGCAAGAATCCTTTTTTGAACCTGCCTTGGCATAAAGAGTAGAGAAAAACATTAAACGGTACCGGCAGGATAAGAAAACTGAAGGCAGAGATAAAATAGATGATATAAGGGCTGCTGATAAAAAACTGAAGGCCGCCTTTTACGTTCATGAGCCAAACACCCAGATAAAGCGCCAGCAGTATCAGTGCAAGAAATCCGCTTTTGTTCAGCCCGGGTAGTTTTCTCAGATATTTTAAATACATTATGGATAGAACAATAGCACAGAAGAGTAAAATAAATGCTGAGATTACGATTGGGAGCGTTCGGAAGTAAAGCTGCATCATACAGGCTGAATAACTGCCGCCATAGATGTATAGATGCGGGTTCGGAAGATTTTCTTCATAGTAAGGAACGGTTTTAATGCGGATGGCAGCACCTGCATAATCTGCCGGAAGCCGTACGACGTGGTATACTGTGCCTGTTGATTTAATAAATGCGGGTGTGTTCTCTTCATATCCGCAGGAATAAATGGATTGGTTATTGACATCTACATCTACTTGCATGTGCGTAGTGGAAAATATCAGAGTTTTATCCTGGATCGTATCGTTTTTAAAATAGACTACATTAAAACATCCCCGGTCAAATTCGATTTGTGTTGAGGGCATGTGATAGATAGATTCGGTATCCAGATAGACCGAAGAAGCTGCAAACCCGGCAATTACAATAATCATGGTCAGCAGCAAAACGCCCAGCAGCGGAAGAAATATCAATAAAAGTTTTTTCATTGGCGCTCCTTTTTCACAAAAACAGTTTTATGGTTGATACGATAACAATGTACTGTATTATTATATCAAAAAATGTCGATCTGGCAAGACGGAGATCAAAAGATTTGCTTTTCTATCTTTTTCAGCCGGTTTTTATAGTAAGATTGCTGCAGAGAAAGAAAAAAATCAAGCAGATACTATGGTATCTGCTTGAGCCCCTATTTAATACTTTAAAAAATCAGTATTGGATTCCTGCGGCGTAAAAGAATACCCCTGCTTGCGAAGATACGTGATTTTTATTGCTATAAGGTTGACATCTGAGCCGGTTGCCTGGGCAATTTGAGAGATATTGTAATGGTAGGTGTTGATATATTCTAAAATATCTTCGTTTTTCAGCAGCAGGTTCGCGGCGAAAATATTCGCTGCATATTCTGGACGGGAATCCATATCATACAGTAAAAATTCCTGTAAGCATCGGTCTTTGGCCAGGGCCCGGTGCAGCTGATCATGGCCGAGCTCATGGGCGCATACGATATTCTTCATTTTGGGCGTAAGCGCGGGATTCAATATAATGTAGCGATTTCGTTTAATGATCGTATATAGTCCTTTTAAGGTTCCGATATCCATGAATTTTACGTTGATTCCTAATTTTTTTGCCATAACAACGGCGTTTGTGGTATTAAATTTTTTTGCTAAAGCGGCCGCTTTTTTTTGAATTTCACAGATCAAAGCTTGCCTTCCCCCTTTATTCACCAGTATATGGACATTATAACAGATGTTGTGTACCATAAATGGGACATAAAAAAATAAATGGTAAAAATTTTTATTAAATTTTAGAAAGTGATATGGAAGCAGATTTCATTTCTTTTTACTGCTGTATTTTTTATTTTTTAATTTTGCATCCCAGTATAGATCATTGATAGCCCGCATTACTTTATCTTTGTCATTTTCGGTGAGTTCTCCGCCGGCAAAAAGGCCGCCAAGCTGAGAAACGAGCGTTTGGACCTCCCGTTTTGCTTTGGCGCCGCCCCGGATAGCGGCATCGGCGATCAATTGTTCCTCATTGGTAAGAAGATAATCGACGGTTACATTGTAAAGATCCGCGATTTTAGCGTACAGGCTGCTTTGTTTGGGATACATTTTGCAAAGCTCATAGTTTTGATAGGTACGTGTAGAAACACCTATTTGCCGCGCGGCTTGTTCTTGCGTCCATTTTGCCTGCTGCCGCAGCAGTTTTAGTTTTTCTCCGAATTTCATAAAAACATCCTCTAAAATAAATTTTTGGTATTGACAAGCGGAAGACATTTGCTTATAATAAGAAATACGAAACAACTTTCGTATATTATTATATACGAATTGCGTAAAATGTCAACCGTTATCTTGCAGTGAATATCAAGCGGCAGTCAATATGTCGTTTGATTTCCTATCGCGTGCAGGGCAATTGTCAGGCCGTGGTATTGCTTGAAAGGGGAAAGGAGAAGGAATATGGATACTATAGTAAAATACAGAGCCAGCTGTCCGATTTGCGGCCATACTCTGTTTAAAGGAACGCCCCATTCGCATATTGATGTCAACTGTCCAAAGTGCGGGCAGTTGCTGCAGATCTCTTTTGCAGAGGAAGGGGTAGTCAGCGCGATGGTAACAAAGAGGCCCGCAGGAGAAGGAAAATAAAATATCTTGCCGAAGAGAAACGTTGGACTTGTTGAATGATCAAGAGGAACCTGGCAGGTAAGCTTTCAGCTTATTTGCCAGGTTTTATTTTTTTTATTTTAAACCGGACAGAAATTGACCGGTTTACTTGCTACAATGGCTACGAAACCAGCAGGAAAGGAGGTGCGGCAGTTATGGGAACGGCACAGCGCAGGCAGCTGCTTTTAAAGGCGCTGCGCCGGCGCAGGCATGATACTATCAGGAACTTAGCGGTGGAATTTGAAGTGTCTGAGCGGACAATACGCAGGGATATTGAAATTCTGAGCTTGGACGAGGCGATTTATACGGTTCCGGGACGGTATGCCGGCGGTGTATATATGCTTGACGGCGGATATACCGCTCACGAACACTTCAGCTTAGCACAGACTGCCGTACTGAAAAAGCTGCTGGGGCAGGTCCGCGGGCGCTGCAGATGTGAGCTGGAGGAACGGGAGATAGAGGAATTGGAAACGTTGATCAGGCTATATGAACATCCGCAGTTTTCGGGGGCCTAAAAAAGAAAAGGAGATTTTTATGAAAAAAGAGGAAAAAGAATTGTTTTTTGAACTTTGTCGGTTTCAGGAGGCGGATGGTCAAAAAATACAGCAATATCTGGCTGCGGGGGCGGATACGCCGGCTGTGCTGGGCCATTTGCTTTTTAACCGCATGGGAGGAATTGCTTACAGCGTACTTTTGAAAAATGAATTGCTGCCCAAGGTAAATCGGGAGTTCCGCAATACTTTAAAAGGCGTGTATATTCAGAACATTCAAAGGAATAAAAGTTACTTTTCCTGTGTACACAGTTTAGCCCGAACCTTGGAAAAATGCCGCGGCAGCTATGTGATGCTGAAGGGTGCCTATTTATGCGGGTATTATCCCAGGGGCTGCAGAACTTCAAATGATATTGATATTCTGGTACATCCAAGCGATCTATACCTTGTAGATGAGGCCCTGCAGAAGGTCTTGTTCCGGCAGGGCTATATCCGTAACGAGACTTTTGTAAGCGCACAGCGGAAGGATATTATATCTTCCCGTATCATGCGGGGAGAGACTGTTCCGTTTATTAAGGAAGTGAACCTGCCGCAGATGAAGTTTTTAGAGGTGGATGTAAATTTTTCTTTGGATTATAAAAACGGTCAGGGCGATACGGTAAAAAAGATTATTTCCGGCGCATCTGAACGCTGTGCGGCGGGAAAAAGAATTCCTTTGCCCTCGGGAGATGACTTTTTTATTCATCTTTGCGAGCATCTGTATAAGGAGGCGGCCGCGTACCCGTGGATAGAAATGCGCCGGGATATGAACTTGTATAAGTTTTGTGATATTTATGCGCTGCTTTATGACAGGGATCCTCGGCAAAACGACGCGCTGATAGCGAGAGTGCGGGAGCTGGGAACGCAGGAAGCCTGCTGTTATGCCGTATACGCGGTAAAGGAGCTGCTGGGTATCCCGAAAGCGGCAGAACAATTGCTGGAGTGCCTGAAGCCGGAAGATACAGCGTTTTTACATGAGGTGATTACGCCGCATGACCGCGGACGGGCGGTATACCTGCAGAAAGATATCAAAAAGCGATTTTGGACTATTGACCGCCGGACGCTGCTGAAGGAGGAACAACAATGAAGGTACTGCAAATGAGAAAAAACCTGACAAGAGGATATTTGTTCACCTTCTGCGGCCTTGACGGCTGTGGGAAAACGACGATGATTCAGCGGCTGGAGGCTTGGCTGAAGCAGCAGGGAAAGCCGGTGCTGCTTACACGCCAGCCTACGGATGCAGTGAGAAATTCTGCAATTTTTCGGACGTATATGGATCAGCCCGATCATAGAAGATATGATTACCGCAGTCTTTCCATGCTGGCGGCGGCGGACCGTATCCAGCATGTCAATAAGGAGATCTATCCGGCTATGCAGGAGGGAAAAATTGTTTTGAGCGATCGGTATTTTTATTCGTGCCTGGCAAATTTATTGGGCAGGGGGTATGAACGGGACCGGTGGATTTATGAGGCAGCCTCGTTTGTTCTGCAGCCGGATGCGGCGTTCTTTCTGGATATTTCCGTGGAAGAAGCCATTGCGCGGGTACGGCAGCGGGCAGAGGAAAAGGAAAGATATATCCATGAGAGCCTGCAATATAGGCTGCGGGATTTTTATATAGAGATCGCCCGGAAGAATAAAGGGATTCTTCTTTCTACTGCGGAGGATGAGGAAAGAACGTTTGAAACAATTAAAAAAACAGTACAGAAATGCTTGGAGGAAAATAGAAATGGATATCAAAAAAGGCGTTTATGACGTTATCGGAGAGATCAGCGGAAATGCCGTTAAGAAGAAAACACAGCGGCTGGACAGTGATCTGGGCTTTGATAGTTTAAAGATGGTGCTGCTGCTTATTTTATTGGAGGAAAAATTTGTGATGGAGCTGAATGAGAGCGATATGAATCCGTTTGCCTTAGAAACCGTAGCAGATGTAATGGCCTTGGTATGCCGGTATAAAGGAGAAAAAGTATGAAAAAGAAAATATCCCTGCCGCTGGGATACAGTATTTACCAAACATATCACTGTCAGGGGAGCACTGCGGCAGTAACGGTCAAAAATCCGTCGGTACGCAACTGGATTCTGTGTCATTGTTTAATGCTGCAATGTACCCGGAAATTTCTTTCGGGATACACTACGCCGCAGGTACATATCAGAAATTCAAAAATCAATGAAAACCCGTATATAGAAAGACGGAACTTCAGTGTACAGTTTTTGATGAATTGCCTTACAAAGGCTATAAAAAATTTGCTTAACGAAGGATACTATGTGCACTTTTATGGTGCGGATGATTATTATCTGGAGGGAAAAAGTTGGTACCGGCAGCGGCATTTTGTGCATGACGGATTGATCTGCGGTTATGATGAAAACGATAAGACTTATGAAATCTTTGCTTATGATGCAAATTGGGTGTATACGCGGTTCCGGGTAAAGCAGAGCTCTGTAGTAAAGGCGATTCATAGGGCAGCGGCAGATACGGGGGAATATGGCGGTTTAATTGGGATCAGGGCTTCTAAATGGCCGGCATACTTTCATGTGTCTGATGCCGTGGCTTTGCTGAAAGAGTATGGCAACGCCTATTTGCAGAAATATCCTCCGGAAGGAGAGGGCTTGGTTGAAGGAATTGCAGTACAGGAATATCTGAAATGGTATCTTGAAAGAATCCGGGATGGGCAGATTCCCTATGAAAGGATCGATAAAAGAATTTTTCGGTTGTTGTGGGAACATAAAAAATGCGTGTTGGAATGTTTGCGGAATATTGAACAGACTTTGGGGATGGGCTGCATCCCGCGGGAGAATGTGCTGCCGAGCGCGGCGTATGGGGAAATTGTGCAGCAGGCGGACCTGATCCGTATGATATATGCAAGATACAGTATAAAGCGTGAGGATAAACTGCTGGATTTTATAAACGGCAAATTGATGTATTTGAAGGATCGGGAACAGAGTATTTTAAGCAGCGCGGTGCAGCAGGCGGAAAGTATTTTAAGAATGAAGGAGGAAAAATAAGATGCTTTGGGAAAAAATCAAGGAAAAGATGATGAAAAA
>URTC01000047.1 GCA_900550765.1 uncultured Clostridia bacterium
CGGGAAGAACGAGGCGAGGGAACAAAAAAACGCTTGCGGAATAAATTCTGCCCATAGGGGAGGAGACTCCTTACCCCTTTATTCCGGCCAACTAAAAGCCCCCC
Organism: uncultured Clostridia bacterium; assembly: GCA_900550765.1. GTDB lineage: Bacteria > Bacillota > Clostridia > Christensenellales > QALW01 > UMGS1322. The sequence continues at coordinate 105 of URTC01000047.1, forward strand.
GTTCCTTTTCTATAGGAATGGGGGCTTTTGTAAGTATCGGGTAGCCGTACGTTGATAAAAAATTGTTGGTTCATTTCAGGTTTTCAGGATTCAGGCCATCCAATTCAGGCAGTGTAAATCGCCCGTCCTTACGGATCAGCACATCATCAAACCAGATTTCGCCGCCGCCGTATTCCGGCGTTTGTACCAGCACCAAATCCCAATGAATCGCCGAACGATTGCCGTTCCAAGCATCTTCATAGCAGGCTCCGGGCGTAAAATGAATACTTCCGGCAATTTTTTCATCAAACAGCGTATCCATAATAGCGTTATGGATATAAGGATTCAGGCCAAAAGAAAATTCTCCTACATAACGCGCGCCTTCATCGGTATCCAAAAGCCGGTTGATGCGCTCGGTGTCGTTCGCGGTGGCTTTTATGATTTTTCCGTTTTCAAAGGTAAAGCAGATATTTTCATAGGTAAAGCCATCTTCCACCGAGGCAGTATTAAAGGTTATTTTGCCGTTTACGCTTTCACGTACCGGTGCAGTGTAAACCTCGCCGTCGGGAATATTGCATTTTCCGTCGCATTTTACGGCGGGAATATCTTTGATGGAGAAGGAGAGATCCGTACCCTGCCCCTTAAGGCGCACACGGTCGGTTTGATTCATTAACTCTACCAAAACGTCCATTGCCGCGGACATTTTTGCATAATCGAGATTGCAGACGTTAAAATAGAAATCCTCAAAGGCTTGGGTGGACATCCTGGCTAGCTGGCTCATGCTGAAGTTAGGATACCGCAGAATAACCCACTTGGTTTTTGCTACGCGCAGAGCTCCGTGCACAGGCTCCCAATAGAGTTTGTTGTAAAGCTCTATATTTTCTTGGGGGACATCGCTTAATTCAAAACTGTTCTCCGGTGCGCGTACGCCGATGTATGCCTGCATTTTGCTCATAAGATCGCCGTCGTTTTCGGCCCGCAGGCGCAGCTGTTCCTCCGTAGCCTGAAGGAGCAGCGCACGGTTTAACCGATTGGAGCGCACCCATAAATAGGGATTGCCTCCGGCGGCGAGCACCGCCTTGATCAGCTCCTGGCCGAATTCTTCATCGGCACCGATCAGCTCGATCAGACAATTTTCCCCTTTTTGCAGATTACAGGAGTAATTTACTAAATTTTTTGCAAGCGTTTTCAGACGTTCGTCTACCATTATTGATTCTCTCCCTCAGTCGTAAAGCAGGCTTTCAGGGCAGAGAGTGCCTTGGAAGCATGCAGTTTAGGAATACAGCAGGTGATTTTTGTTTCGCTGGTGGTAATCAGCAGAATCGGGATCGAAAGCTCGCTTAAAATACCGATAACCTGGCCTGTGGCGCCGGCATGATGTGCCATTCCGCTGCCCTCAACCGTAAGCTTTGCGATATCATCGATCAGTTCAACGGTTTCTTCCGAAGACGCCAGATCCTTGATGATGCGGTATGCTTTATCCGCCAGATTCTTCGGTACAGAGATCGAAAGTGTGTACAAGCCGTTTACGGGCGTAGGCTGGCTGATGATATCAATGATGATTTCCGCATCCTTCAGCTGTATAAAAATATTGTTCACCAGCGCCGGATCTTTTATACTGCTTACGGTAATTAAAACATCGGATTCAGATGCATACGCATGCGTAATAATCTGCTGCTGTGTTAAGAGACTGCTCATATCATAAAGTCCGCAGGGAAGGTTGCAAATAAACTGCGCAGCCCGAAGAGCGCCCACAGCGTAAATTCTCCTGGAGTAAGCCTGATGGGTCAGTTCAACGACTTCATCCTGGCCGGCAAAGAGGATCGTGTGCTCACCGGTAATGGTTCCGCCGCGTATGGCATGCAGACCGAGTTCGCGCTTGGGCCGGGCACAGCGGCGCTCATGACGGTCGTAGATATATTCCAGATCGCCGCCGGCGGCGTCATTAATGGCGTCGGCCAGCATGAGCGCGGTTCCCGAGGGGGCATCTACTTTGGTATTATGGTGCTTTTCAATAATTTCAATATCATAGGTGCTGTTGAGAATAGCCGAGGCCTTTGCCGCCAAATCTTTTAATAGATTAATGCCGAGAGACATATTGGAAGAGCGCAGAATCGGAATATTCTCCGAAGCGTATTCAATGGAACGGATATCGTTTTGATTATAGCCTGTGGAGGCCAATACCATAGGCAGCTTGTGCTGCTGTGCGTAGCGGAGCAGCGGAGGCAGTGCCTCAGGGCGGGAAAAGTCAATGATAACATCGGCTTTTTCCTGACATTTTGCAATATCGCTGTATACGGGGAAATCCGTTTGTGCGTTGGCAGCCATTTTGTCAACACCGGCACATATTTCAAATTCATCGTTGTCCTTGACAGCGGCGACGATTGCCTGACCTACTTTGCCCAAGCAGCCCGAAAGGATAATTTTAAACATAGTGATTCTCCTTTTAAAAAAGCCCCGACCGCAAAGGTTAGGGCATAGATTTAAGGTTTAAATACGGATGCCGAAATTCCGCATGGCGTCTTTCAGCAGCGGAAGGTTCTTTTCTTCCATATCGCACAGCGGCATGCGCAGATGGCATTCACCGAAGCCCATGAGTGACGCCGCTGTTTTTACGGGAATGGGATTGACCTCACAAAACAGCGCCTTTACCAGCGGATAGAGCTTTAACTGCATTTCGCGCGCGCTTTGCAGGTTGCCGGCAAAGAAATCCGCGCAAAGCTGGTGGACTTCCTTGGGAACAATGTTGGAAGCTACGGAAGTCACACCCTTGCCGCCTAAGGCCAGCAGGGGAAGGATGATTCCGTCATCACCGGAATATACATCAAGCATATCGCCTACGCGGGCACAGATCTCGGTAATTTGGTCAATATTTCCGCTGGCCTCCTTCACGGCGCACATGGTATCAAACTGTGCCATTTTTTCTAAAGTTGCCGGTTGAATATTGACCCCGGTTCTTCCCGGTACATTATAGCATATTACCGGCAGGGGCGTGGCAGAACAGATTGCTTCAAAATGCTTCATAAGGCCGGTTTGGGTACATTTGTTATAATATGGTGTTACCACCAGCAAGGCGTCGGCTCCGGCATTATAGGCTTTTACGGAATTATCTACCGCAATGGCAGTTGCATTGGAGCCTGTGCCCACGATGACGGGCACCCGTTTATTGATGCGCTTTAGCGCAAAATCCAAAGCTTCGCTGCGCTCCTGATACGTCATAGTAGCAGGCTCGCCGGTAGTTCCGCAGATTACAAGGGCATCGGTTCCGTTTTCTATTTGAAAATCGATCAGCCGGCCAAAAGCGTCATAATCTACGCCGTTTTGAGTAAAAGGTGTAATCAGCGCCGTAGCACTTCCGGTAAAAATAGTATTTTTTCTCATCGATAAATTCCCTTACCTTTCAATAAAACCTTGTGCCGTTAAGAGTTCCGCCATCAGAACCGCTCCGCCGGCTGCGCCGCGCAGCGTGTTATGGGACATACATACAAATTTGATGTCAAACTGTTTGTCCGGCCGCAATCTTCCGATCGAAACAGCCATGCCGCCCTCTAAATCCCGGCAGGTTTTGATTTGCGGCTGATCATTTTCCGTAAAATAATGAAGAAACTGCTTTGGTGCGCTGGGCAGCTGAAAAATCTGCGGATCGCCTTTAAAATTTTTCCATATATCCAATATTTCCTCTAAGTCAGGTTTCTGATCAAAGCTGGCAAAAACGGCGGCGGTATGGCCGTTGGTAATGGGAACACGAATACATTGCGTGGTAATGTTCGGCCTCTGCGCGGGAACGATCACACCGTTTTCTACACGGCCCCAAATTTTCAGTGGCTCGTTTTCACTCTTTTCCTCTTCTCCGCCAATGTAGGGAATGATATTATCCACCATTTCCGGCCAACGTTCAAAAGTTTTTCCGGCGCCGCTGATCGCCTGATAGGTGCAGGCAAGCGCTTTAGCAATGCCGAACTTAGAAAGCGGGAACAGCGCGGGTACATAGCTTTGCAGCGAACAATTGGATTTTACCGCGATAAAGCCGCGTGAAGTATGCAGCCGTTTTTTTTGGAAAGTAATGACCTCGGAATGATCGGCATTAAGCTCAGGAATAATCATCGGTACATCCGGGGTTCCTCTGTGAGCGCTGTTGTTGGAGATGACCGCTACTTCGAGCCGGGCATATTTCTCCTCTAATGCGCGAATTTCTTCCTTGGGCATATCTACCGCACAAAATACAACCTGCACGGCTTGGGCGAGTGCCTCGGCAGCCGCAGAAGCATCCAGCACCGGCAGTTTGGCAATTTCTTCCGGAAGCGGCATATCCATGACCCAGCGATCGCCGATCGCTTCGGCATAGGTTTTTCCCGCACTGCGCGCGCTTGCCGCCAGAGCGTTTATGCAAAACCACGGATGCTGGCTTAAAAGCGTGATAAAGCGCTGGCCGACCATGCCCGTGGCGCCTATGATTCCAACATTCAACTTTTCCATTGCAATTACCCCGCAATTTTATAAAATACAACGCTTATCAAACCATAGAATCCTGCATCTGTAAAGTAGCTAGATGGATTTTGCTTGATTTTTTCGCCGAAAAATGCTATAATTTACGCAATAAAACAAAAGGATTAAAACAGTGGCGGTAACATTTTGTGCTTTGGGCAGCGGCTCTAAAGGCAACAGCTATTTGGTGGCCGGGAATAAAAACAGAATACTGGTGGATGCGGGATTAACGGCTAAGACCATAGAGTGCCATCTTTCGGCGATCGGCGTTTATCCCGGAGAGCTTGACGGCATCCTTGTGACCCATGAGCATACCGATCATATCGCCGGTATCAAAGTACTGTCCAAGCGCTACGATATTCCGGTATATGCCAATGAGCCCACGATGATTGCGCTTTTGCGAAAAACAGGAGGCTTGGAGGAAAAAAATATCCGGCTTTTTACGACCGGAGAGGATTTTTTTATCGGAGAATTTGATATCACGCCCTTTATAACGCCGCATGACAGAGCTTCTCCCTGCGGCTTTTCTGTCTATTGCCGCGGCAGCAAGATTACTGTTGCCACCGATATCGGCCATATGACGCGTACGGTGTTAAATGCCTGCAAGGGCAGTGATATTCTGGTGCTAGAGGCCAACCATGATCTCGATATGCTGCTGATCGGACCGTATTCGCCCTTTTTAAAACAGCGGGTGCAGGGACCCAACGGTCACCTTTCCAACGACGTTTGCGGAAAAACTTTGGCGTATCTGCTGGATGAAGGATTAAAACAGATTATTCTTGCTCATTTGAGTGAGGAAAATAATTTGCCGCAGCTTGCTTATTCTACGGTATGTACCTTTTTGCAGGAGCGCGGTGCCATTGCGGGCAGGGACGTTTATGTGGATGTGGCCGCGCAATATCAAAGAGGAAAGTGCTATCGTCTGCTTTAATAGATCATGTGTTCAAACAGCGCTTTTATAAAACGACCTTTTATGTCACGTAAGTATTGACTTTGTGACATCTTTCCTATTATAATAAAAGTGTAGAATATCTGCTTAAAAAGCAGATTTTTTTATACTTAAAAATGTGACAAAACGTCACAAAAAATACAGTGAGGAGAGAGATTTATGGAAGAAAAATGTGAAATAGCCGAACGAATCTTATCCCATGTAATGGAAATGGAATACTACATCCGCGAGCTGGATATGCGCTTTGAAAAGACGGTTTTTGCCTGCGGTCCGTCGGGCTATGTAGGCTGCTCGAATGAATGCCGGGGCGCGTGAGACCGGCGCCGCAGCGGTTTTATGGAGGATATCGCCGAATATTTAAATGCGCTGGGTAAAAAGAAGGATCGGGTGATTATCAGTTTAAAGCCCGTAGTGCAGGCCTTTGAGGAACTGAAAGGTACCCGCAGCGGTCATGTGATTTTTTTTCGTGTAGGAAAGGGGCTTTCCGTTCAGGAATACGCCGATACCTTTCATTATTCTCGCCGTCATGCCAGACGGTTGTATCTTCAGGCGATGGCGGATTTTTATCAAAAACTTGCTAAGTATGATACGGAGGGATTGATTGAAAAATTCAGGCAGAAGGAATAACTTTTTTACATACAAAGGCGATGCGGCAGATATTGCAAATCTTGTAAAATTTGACGGATCAGAGAAAATTGATGAAAATATTTTTAGATACCCCCTTGTAATTATAGGATGTATATGGTACAATTTAGAAAAAAGAAGGATGAAAAACAAAAAAATAAAATAATTACAAAATATGAGAATGGGGATGATTCCAATGGGCCGCTTTGCAGGGACCCGTACAATTTGAAAAAAATAAAGGAGTGGCAATATGAAAAGAACAATATCGATAAAGTTTGTTTTAGCACTTGTATTATGCCTGACGATTTTACCAATATCCGTTTTTGCAGAACCCTTCAGCGCGTCCGATGGGGGACCAGCGCCGCTTCCTTCTCTGCAGAGCGTTTCAGCCTTCAGCACGCCTTCGGTACAAAACCTAATGAGTGATCCCGGCTTTGAAACATCCGCCGGCGGCTGGAATTCTCCCTATGGCGGCAGCCTTTCCCGCAGCAGTGAACGCGCAAAAACCGGTTCCTATTCCCTGCGGATGCGGGGGCGTACGCAAACCTGGTATTCTCCTGCTTTTGATATGTATCCCCTTATCAAGTAAAACGGCCCCGGAACCTATGCCGTAAGCTTTTGGGTATATGTATCCGCTTATACTGATGGCAGTACCGCTTCGGCTGCCAGGCTGATTATCCGCGGACAGGCAGAGGATGCAAACTCTTTTATTTCCGGCCATTCTGACGGGAACTATTATTGTGTTTTAAATCCCGTGACGATTACGGTAGTGCCGGGACAATGGGTTAATCTTTCGGCTACCTTTACGGTAGAGCAGGAGGATTTGCTTAGGACCAGCGGTGATTTTAAATTAATGCTGGATACTTTGGCACCCTGTAGCTATATGTATATAGACGACGTCATTCTCTGCCAGCTCAGTGACGACGGGATTATTGATCCGTGGGTATCCTCCGGCTCTTTGATTGGGGCGGAGCAGTATTATAACAGTAATCTTTCGGTGATATCCAATTATATTCACGTAAAAAGGAACAGTGCTTACGGTTCAATTGCCTATAATTTTGTGAATATGCTGCGTGCGCATGGGCCGGGAACGTATCGTTTCCGTTTTCAGGCAAGGTTGGGAGATGACGCGTCAACAAACACAGAGAATATGTCGCCGTATATTTCTACATCATCAGAAAAGCATATCTCTTTGGGGCCGGTTACGCTGTCAAAATCCAGCTGGCAGTATTTTGATAAACAGATTGATATTACGCAGGCGATGATTGACTTCTATGACCTTACCGACGATAAAACCTTTTTGCGTTTTCAGGGAAATGTGGATACGCTTTCGGGGTTTTATATTACAGACGTCAATATTACTCCGCCGGTGATTTCCAACGGTGTTTACTATTTTAAAAATGCCGGAACGCAGAAATATATGGATATTGAAGGTCCCGCGGCCGGAAGCGGTACGCAGATTCATCAGTGGGATCTTCACGGAGATACCAGCCAGCGCTGGGACGTGCAGTTTGTCAGCAATGATCATTACAAAATTCAGTCGGTTTACAGCGGCCTGTATTTGAGCGTGGCAAATAATTCTACGGCGCAGGACGCGGCGATTGTGCAGAATTCCTTTGATTGGCTGAACGGTCAGCTGTTCAAATTTGAAAGGACCGCAGCAGGCAATATCAAAATTACGCCGAAAACAGGAAGCGCCAATAACCGGGTGCTTGCTGTTGGATGGTCTGTTGCCAATACCAACGGCGTTAATATTGAACAGCGCAATTATAGCGAGGATTCCAATTATATTGATGAATGGGTTGCGGAAAAGCGGGTGGACAGATATATTCTGCGCAGCTTTATATCGGATGAGATACTGGCGTCTGACCCACAAGGATTGTCCAATGTTGTATCATATAGTCAATTTGCTAGTGGTGCGTTAAATCGAAGTTTTGGGATTCCTTTGTATTTTGAAATGCCAAATGTAAAGGAATTATCCAGTGATCAGGTGCATGCAGGTTCTTGTAGTGATGCTTGCGGAGAATGTGTTGATACATATTCGCCCGGCCAAACAAATATTCATCATTTGAATTATCGAAGAATCGCGCGGGAGGAACTTACCAGAAAACGAGCAACGAATGACCAAATTCATGTGCTGTGGCATAGCAGACCAGGAAGCGATTTTTGCAGGAATGCTATATCCCATACAGCAGATGGTGCTTTTGGCGTAGTCTATGATAAGTTGCCGGTGGCTAATATTTTTGATACTCCGGTGACTACAGATGCGGACCCTGAATTAGTCTTTAAATATGTGTTATTGCATGAAATAAGCCATGTTTTAGGCAGAAGTGAGAGTTACCTTCATACTCGTTGTATTGCTCGATCTATGTCTACACAGGCTGAGTTTGAGGAGTTCTTTGCAATGTATTATAATGATGGGGAAGAAGTGTTTTGTGATCAATGCAAACAAGAAATGTTAAGTATTATAGGCCGACCTTTAAAAAATGAATAACGAAAGGAGAAAAGAGATGAAAAAAATATTTAGTATTGCAATTCTTGCTTGTTTACTGATAACTGTTGCTTGCCAAACAGCACCTAAGGATGAGTTTTCCGGGCAAATTTTTTCCTATTCATCTCAAGATCTCTTTGAGCAAGAGGTGGTGATGGCGAAAGATAGTACTAAAAGCAGTGAAGAAATGGCTGATCGTATTCTGCATATCAAAGAAGCTGTTAAGTATATGCCCGATAAATTTTACCTTGCACCAACAGAAGGAACATTTAATTATATCACTCTTAGCGATAGTATAATGGGCGTTTCTTTTGATAATAATGCGGGTGAAAAGAAAGAGTATAAAATTAGTTGGAATTTGGAATATAAGCAAGCATATACAAATCGTATAAGGGAAAATGGTGGATATAATTATCTTCCGGGACTTGAGGAACAGAACGGTATTAGAAGTCTTTATACTAAAGTCACAGTAGATGGCCTGCAGTATACTATTGAACGAATGTATTCGTCTAAAAGCGCTGTTGAATATAAAGAAAGTATTGGCCAACCACTGACGCAGGAGGAAATTGAGAGCCCAATCATGATGCATGTGTATTGGGAGCAAGAGAATGCTTTAATTGAATATATAGTGCTTGATGAAAACTTGAAAAAAGAAACGGATGACGCAGTAATTGCGAGTTCTGTGGGCAAACTGCAAAAGGTATATTACAATACTAATGATGCGGCGCAAGGCGCGTAAAAGAGAGAAAAAACAGCGGCGAA